>JAEZZU010000125.1 GCA_023418355.1 Pseudomonadota bacterium
TTGGCTTTGCCTTTGGCATGGGCATGGACCGCCTGACCATGCTGCGTTATGGCGTGAACGATTTGCGCCTGTTCTTCGACGGTGACATTCGTTTCCTGTCGCAATTTCAGTAAGCAATAAAGAGAGCAGCTAGCGCTTACTGCATAAGGTTTTCAGATAGTTTTTATGCTGAAAACAAGCATATACAAGCGCTGCTAGCTCTTCTTTTGAAAGTACGCATGCCCGCCAGCGGCGCCTGTGAACAGGGCGCTGGCACCAACGCCAAAGAGTCTGAATATGCAATTTCCTGAATCCTGGTTGCGCGAATATTGCAACCCACAGCTCACCACCCAAGAACTGGCTGACACCCTGACCATGGCTGGTCTGGAAGTGGAAGAGCTGCAGCCCGTAGCTCCTCACTTCACCGGCATTGTGGTGGGTGAAATCAAGGAAGCCGTGCAGCACCCCGATGCCGACCGCCTGCGCATCTGCCAAGTGGATATTGGCCAGGTGGACGCAGCTGGTAATCCTGAGCTGCTGAACATCGTCTGCGGCGCGCCCAATGCGCGCGTGGGCATCAAGATCCCTTGCGCGACCGTGGGCGCCGAACTGCCTCCCGGCCCTGATGGCAAGCCCTTCAAGATCAAGGTGGGCAAGCTGCGCGGTGTGCAAAGCTTTGGCATGCTGTGCTCGGCCAAGGAGTTGGGCATTGCCGACGACCACGGTGGTCTGCTGGAGCTGCCGCTGGACGCACCTCTGGGCCAGAACATCCGCGACTACCTGAATCTGGACGACACCCTGTTCACGCTCAAGCTCACGCCCAATCTGGCGCACTGCCTGAGCGTGTACGGCATTGCGCGCGAAGTGTCGGCCCTGACCGGCGCGCCGCTGAAGGCCATTGAGTACCCCCAAGCCGCTGTCGCCATGCAGGACAAGCTGCCTGTGAAGGTGGAAGCGCCTGATCTGTGCGGCCGTTTCTCGGGCCGCATCGTGCGCAATGTGAACACCCAGGCCAAGACACCCCAGTGGATGGTGGACCGCCTGGCGCGCTGCGGTCAGCGCTCCGTCTCGCCCCTGGTGGACATCTCCAACTATGTGATGTTTGAGCTGGGCCGACCCAGCCACATTTTTGATCTGGACAAGATCAGCGGCGGTCTGACCGTGCGCTGGGGCAAGGAGGGCGAAACGCTCAAGCTGCTCAACGGCAACACCGTGAAGTTTGACGACTTCATCAAGGTAGGCGTGATTGCGGACGACAATGCCGTGGAGTCGCTGGCCGGCATCATGGGCGGTGATCACACCGCCGTGTCTGACGATACCAAGCACATCTACATCGAAGCTGCGTTCTGGTTCCCCAAGGCCGTGGCTGGCCGCTCGCGCCACTTCAATTTCTCGACCGATGCCGGTCACCGCTTTGAGCGCGGTGTCGATCCCGAATACACCGTGGAGCACATCGAGCGCATCACCCAGCTGGTGCTGGACATCTGCGGCACGCCTGAAACCGTGGTTGGCCCCGTGGACGACCACAAGGTCAACATGCCTGCGCCCAAGGTGGTGCAGCTGCGTGTGGACCGTGCGGCCAAGGTCATCGGCATGCCCGTGACCCAGCAGCAGTGCCTGGATGCGCTCAACGGCCTGGGCTTGCCTGCCAAGGCTGAAGGCGAGAACGCGATCAGCGTGACAGCGCCGACCTTCCGCTTTGACATCAATCTGGAAGAAGACCTGATTGAAGAAGTGGCGCGCATGCTGGGTTATGACAATCTGCCTACCACCAAGCCAGTGGCCCCCATCTCGCCCAAGCTGCGCAAGGAAAACCAGCGCAGCAGCTTTGCGGTGCGCCGTGAACTGGCAGCGCTGGGCTATCAGGAAACCATCAACTTCTCGTTCGTGGAAGCCAAATGGGAAGAAGAGCTGGCGGGCAACACCAACCCCATCAAGCTGCTCAACCCCATCGCCAGCCAGCTGAGCGTGATGCGTACCAGCCTGATCGGCTCGCTGATGCAGGTGCTCAAGTTCAACGTGGACCGCAAGGCTTCGCGCGTGCGCGTGTTCGAGCTGGGTCGCGTGTTCCTGCGCGACGACAGTGTGGAGGAATCTGACTCCAGCGTGAAGGGCTTCAACCAGCCCATGCGTGTGGCAGGTCTGGCCTATGGACTGGCAGATCAGCTGCAGTGGGGCCAGGACGATGCCAAGGTCGACTTCTACGACGTCAAGGGCGATGTGGAAGCGCTGCTGGCACCTCTGAAGCCGGTGTTTGAAGCGGCAGAACACCCCGCCATGCACCCCGGCCGCTGCGCACGCGTGCTGCTGGGTGGTAAGGTGATTGGCCATGTGGGTGAGCTGCACCCCAAGTGGCGCCAGAGCTGGGATCTGCCCGCAGCACCTGTGCTGTTTGAGCTGGAGCTCGATGCCGTGCTGGCGCGTGAAGTGCCCAAGTTCCAGACCGTCTCGAAGTTCCAGGCCGTGGAACGCGACATTGCCGTGGTGGTCAAGGAAAGCGTGACCCATGCACAGCTGATGGCTGCGGTGGCCGAGGGCGTCAAGGGCGGTGTGCTGCGCAATGCCGTGCTGTTTGACGTGTTCCGCCCCAAGAAGCTTAAGGCCGGTGAAGAAGCTGCGCCCGGCAGCCTGGCTCAGGATGAAAAGAGCCTGGCTGTGCGTCTGACCCTGGGTCGCGACGACGCTGCTTTGACCGATGTGGAAATCGATGCTGCCATGCAAGGCGCGATTGCTGCTTTGCAGGCGCAAGTAGGCGCACGACTGCGTGGATAAGGAAACTATGAACACACAAGACGTCATGCTGGATGATGCAGAAACCTCGGGTGCGCTGACCAAGGCGCAGCTGGCCGATCTGCTGTTTGACCAACTCGGCGTGAGCAAGCGCGAGGCCAAGGACATTGTGGATGCCTACTTTGACCTGATCTCGGGCAGCCTGGTGCGTGGGGAAGAGGTCAAGCTTTCGGGCTTTGGCAATTTCCAGATTCGCTCCAAGGCGCCACGCCCTGGCCGTAACCCTCGCACTGGGGAGTTGATCCCCATCGACGCCCGCCGTGTGGTGACTTTCCACGCCAGCAGCAAGCTCAAGGAGCAGATCCAGGGCTGATGGCAGCTGCTGTTGCCCGGGTTTTCAATAACTTAGGCAACAGCATCTAAAGTGGCGCAGTTTTTTGAAATTGCGCTACAAAAATAGGTGTACAATTCACCCCATCGATTGAACGGAATGTAGCGCAGCCTGGTAGCGCACTTGCATGGGGTGCAAGGGGTCGCGAGTTCGAATCCCGCCATTCCGACCATCAATCTTTCCCTTGTTTCGGGTTTTGTCTGAAACGTGGATTTCAAAGTTTCTTCAGAGCTTTGAAGTTCGGATGAAAAATCCGAGATATAATCTGAGGCTTCGGAATGTAGCGCAGCCTGGTAGCGCACTTGCATGGGGTGCAAGGGGTCGCGAGTTCGAATCCCGCCATTCCGACCAGTTTGAAAGCCACTTGATCGCAAGATCAAGTGGC
>JAEZZU010000078.1 GCA_023418355.1 Pseudomonadota bacterium
CTTTTGGGCCTACGACTGTCGCAACTTCATCCCCATCGGCAAGCGGCTTATATCGGTAAGGCGGTCGCCACTCTTGAGTGCTAGGCACAAAGGACAGCTGGTTACTCAGTTGGGTGCCTTCACCACCACTGTTATCCGCTAATGGCTGCACACCGTGATGGGAGACACTCACCACCTGCCATGTCGTATTCATTCGAGGGCTAGGATGGTTAGATAAGATAAAAATACGTCCCGGTGCTAACTCAATGCAGTTAGTGGTGGCTGAACCCACTTGCCGCTGGTTTTGTGATTGCTCGTAGCGGATTTGGTTGAAGGGCTGCCCCTCGGCATCTTCTTGAAAGCGACCATAGCTTTCAAACACCTCATGTTGTTGATGGACTTCGCCCGTGACTTGGTGGCTCAGTGGGTAAGAGGGGCGAAGTTGGTTGTAATCTTTATCCACACGAATATCGCTGCACAACTGCTCAGCATAGCGCCATGTGGTGGCCGTACTGTCAGTAATGTCGGTCTCTGATTGCGGATTATAGGTGAGCGAAATACCCGCTTTCATGCCTAAATGACGGTCACTGTAAAACAGTTGCGGGCCTTCTTCGAACCAGTAATTAATCCCTTCTTCAGCAGCAAGGCGACACCAGAACTCATACATCGTTTCGCGCTTTTGGGTGATATAGGAGCGTTCAAGATGCTCTTCCGAATGGTAGAATTGCATATCGTGTTTCACACGCGCTTCATCCAGTAACACCTTAAGAACTTGGGGCACCGTCATATTTTGGAAAATGCGGCTATCTTGCTTAAGCGTCATCACCCACATTTCAGGGCGTATCACAAAGTGATACCAGGTTTTGACCCCATCGGTATTCCCTTGCTCTGCCCCGGCTAAAATGCCTTGTACCGTGCGAAGAATTTTTCCATCTCGCTTTACTGTCAACGAAGAGGCCGCACCCAATACCGTTTGAAAATCAATCTCGGGTAACGGGCTGACCGCCTGAATTGATAGTGAAAAGAGTTGGGAAAGCCCTTCTTGCAAATCAAATTGCGTGACTTGAAAGGTATTTTCAGGTAGCCCACCAATGGTACAGGTGAATACTAATCCCGTCCCCATTTCGCCATTCATAATACGGTCTAGCAGTTGACCATGGGCTTCTTGCAAGGCTTGGTCTTGTGCATAGGTTCTGCCACCCGCATACCCACCACCGTGAATAAGCGGGTTATTTTCGGGGCTGCCAAGTCGTTTGTTTTTATTGGGGTCTGTCCAAGACATGGGGGTTTCCTCTACAGGAGAAAAAGCTAAAAACGCAAACGAGCCTCTAAAGGCTCGCTAAATTCGAACTTACGCTTCGAGCGGCGCGCGCCAGTCATCGGCACCGGATGTGCCTGCAACGGTGTGTTCCCAATCGATTTTGCGGTAAGACAGAGACACTTCGATTAACTGTGTAAAGTCCGCTTTCGCCGGGTCTTGGCAGTGCGGCATTTGGCAATCGATATTGACGATAGTCGCATCAGTTAACGTGGTGGTGAAGAAATGCTCTTGCTTGCCTTCAACCGATGTGCGGTACCATTTCAGTTCCACTTTCGGCAGCATTTCGCCAGACGCTAAGGCGTTATACAGCAGTGGAACGGCTTTATTTAACGCCACGGTGAAACGGAACGGCTTGTGCGCACGTTGGCCTGAAGGCTGGCCGGATTGAGGGTCAGTCGGTACAGTCACAACATGAGAAAATTCTTGCACTAACATTTGGTCTTCATGACCTTGTACATAGATGTTACCCACAGAATCCGCCGTAAATGCACCGGCAGTGATGTTACCTTGGGTTTTTCCTTCAATGGAAATATAACATGGAGTTGGCATAGCGATATCCTTTATCCAGAATGACAAATTGGGTTAAGTCGACATAATTATCGATTAATTTCCGTCATCTCAGCCCGTGCGCACGGTAAGATTTGAGTTAAGGATAATAAAAGCTGATGAATGGACTGTAAACCTGAGGGCCTTTTTGTATCTCCCTAGGATAAGTGACTTAGCGTAAACGGGTTGAAATATCGCTATATAACTCCAGAAAAACACCAAAAATGAATCATTATCGAATAATCATCGAGCAAAAAATAGACCAAACTGCGGTAAGCCCAGTAAGTTCTAATGTACATAGAAATAAACTATGTAACCAAATGTTTCAGCTTAAGAAGTTATCGCAACCACATGATTTAAAATAAATAAAATAGAGAATTTAAGCTACCCTCTACTAGCAGTGAAATTATCACCCCAATTCAGCAGTGTATTTAGCTACCCAATGTGCAATTACAAGTTATTAATATCGATAGGTGTGCTAACCAACTATAAATTTTGCATTTTTACTGTGTGGTATAGGAGCGGTACAATAGTTTAGTAAGAAAGCACTATATTAAAGAATAATATTAAAAGAAAAATAGGAGGATACTTTATCTAACCATATGAGAAGTATCGGCCATATTGATAATACGTTCAAATATCAAACTAAATCTTAGGTACATACATATTAAGTGAAACCAACACTGCCACCGCTCGAATAAAACGAAAATTTAATTCTATAAATATATTATTAATCCATCTTCTATGTTTTTCGAATCACAGCTAGGCGGCAAGAGAGCAAAGCCCTAGGAGCATACATAAGTATGTGACTAGGGTTCGTG
>JAEZZU010000092.1 GCA_023418355.1 Pseudomonadota bacterium
CGCGTGATGCCCATGCAGCAGCTCAAGCTGATTGCCGATGCCTACGGCATCAAGCTGGTGGAAACCACGAACAAGGTCTACAACCAGCAAATCCTGGCTGAATCCGGCAAGGACACGCTGACACAGGCGCGCAATGACGCGCAGGCTGCATGGAAGGCCTACCTAGAGACCGAGCTGACCGCCGAAGAGAAAGAACTGGCCGACCGCGTCAACACTTTGATGGAAGCCATTTCCCCTCGCGTTGACGATGTGCTGCGCCTGTTTGAGCGCGATGACCACGAAGGTCTGGGCTCCTTCATCGAATACCGTCTGTTCCCCAGCGTCAGCCCGCTCGCAGCCAGTCTGCAGCAGCTGTCTGCCATGCAGGAAAAGCTGGCCATGCAAGCCTACGAGCACGCCCAGACCGCCAGCACCCGCACCATGATGGTGGCAGCCGTGGCGATTGCCATCCTGCTTGTGCTGGCGCTCGTCAGTGCCAGCCTCATCATCCGCACCATCACCCGCAGCCTGGACAGCGCCGTGCATGTGGCCGAGACCGTGGCACAGGGAGATCTGCGCTCGCACATTGAAGTCACCTCCAAGGACGAGCTGGGCCGCCTGATGCTGGCGCTCAGGGGCATGAACAACAACCTGCTGAGCATCGTCAACCGCATCCGCGAAAGCAGTGAATCCATTGCCACCGGTGCTACCCAGATCTCGACTGGCAACAACGACCTGTCGCAGCGCACCGAAGAGCAAGCCAGCAACCTGCAGCAGACCGCGGCCAGCATGGAAGAGCTGACCTCGACCGTGCGCCACAACACCGACAACGCCCAGCAGGCCACCACACTGGCCCGCAATGCTGCCCATACGGCCAGCGAGGGCGGACAGGCCATGCAGCAGGTCACGCAGACCATGGAAACCATTTCCGCCAGCTCGCGCAAGATTGCCGACATCATTGGCGTGATCGATGGCATCGCCTTCCAGACCAATATCCTCGCACTGAACGCCGCCGTGGAAGCTGCGCGTGCCGGTGAGCAGGGCCGCGGCTTTGCCGTGGTAGCGGGTGAAGTGCGTGCCCTGGCAGGCCGCAGCGCCGAAGCTGCCAAGGAAATCAAGCAGCTGATCCAGCAGAGCGTGAACCACGTCAACGAAGGCACCAGCCTGGTCGAAGCCACGGGCAAGACCATTGGCGATGTGGTGCAGCAGGTGCAGAGCGTGGCCGCCCTGATTCAGGAAATCAGCAACGCCAGCCAGGAACAGAGCCAGGGCACCAGCCAGGTCAGCGACGCGATTGCCCAGCTCGACCAGGTCACCCAGCAAAATGCTGCACTGGTGGAAGAAAGCGCCGCTGCGGCCAACAGCCTGAGCTACCAGGCCGCCGAACTGAACCGCCTTGTCGCCACTTTCAAGACAGGCAGTGACAGCAAGCTGCAGTCACCCCAGCTCGCTCCAGCCCCAGCACAGGCTGCCCCCCGCCGCCACGCACTGCAGACCAGCCAGCAAGACCCCATGCTGATCGAATAAGCACGCAGCTGCTGCGGCTCCCCACGCAAAAGGCCCTGGCGTCATGCCAGGGCCTTTTGCGCTTTTGCTTCTGCTTTTGCTGTTGCATGCGGTGGGGCTACATCTCCCGCTTCTGACCACGCGCCTGGGCCATGCGGCGTCTGGCCCAGCCTTTGAGCAAAGCCGGTGCCGCAATCAGCGCCACCACCAAAATCAGCAGCGACAGTGCCAGTGGCTGCTGCACAAAAATGGCCCAGCTGCCATGGCCTACTGCCAGTGCCTGGCGCAGCTGCACCTCCGCCAGCGGCCCCAGCGCCACGCCAATGATCAGCGGGGTAACGGGAAAGTCAAAGCGCCGCATGGCCACACCCAGCAGCCCCAGACCATAGAGCAGGCACAGATCCCCCACGCTCTGGCGCATGCCATAGACCCCGGCGGTTGCCAGCACCAGCATGGCCGCATGCAGATGCGGGCGGGGAATGCGCAGCAACGGCGTCCACATGCGCACCAGCGGCATATTCAGCACCCACAGCATGAGGTTGCTGACAAACAGCGAGCCAATCAGCACCCACACCAGCCCGTAGCCATTGCTGAACCACTGCGGCCCGGGCTGCATGCCGTAGTTCTGGAAAGCGCCCAGCATCACCGCCGTGGTGTTGCTGGTGGGAATGCCCATGACCAGCAGCGGAATCAGGGCCGCCGTCACCGTGGCATTGTTCGCAGCTTCCGGCCCGGCCACGCCTTCAATCGCACCCTCACGCCCAAACTCTCTGCGGCGCGACTCGGAGGCCATATAGCGCTCCGAGGCATAGCTCACATAGGTGGGCATATCCACGCCGCCCAGCGGCACACAGCCAAAAGGCACGCCAATGGCCGTGCCTCGCAGCCAGGGCCGCCAGGAGCGCTTCCAGTCCTCGCGCGACATGCGCACACGCCCCACGGTGTTGAGCGTGTAGCGCACACGCCCTTCAAACATGGCTGCATGCAGCACCTCGGCCACGACCAGCAGGCCAACAGCTACCAGCACCATGTCAATGCCGTCGTACAGCAACGGCAGTCCGCCTGTGAGCCGCTCCGTGCCACCCACGGTTTCATGGCCAATGCAGGCCAGTGCAATGCCCGCGCACAGCGCCGTCACTCCACGCAGCGTGCTCTTGCCAATGGCTGCGCTCACTGCACCCAGTGCCATCACCATGAGCATGAAGATCTCTGCAGGCCCCAGCCTGCTCGCCACACCGGCCACCCAGGGCGCGGCCCAGACCACGAACAGTGCTGCCAGCGTGCCCGCCACCAGCGAGCCCACCGCTGCTGTGGCCAGCGCCACCCCGGCGCGGCCATTGAGTGCCATGCGCTTGCCTTCCATGGCCGTGACCATGCTGGCCGTCTCGCCCGGAGCATTGAACACAATGGAGGTGGTGGAGCCGCCATACATGCCGCCGCAGGCCACCGCAATAAAGAAGATGAAGGCCTGGGTCACATCCACATGAAACGTCATGGGCAGCAGCAGCGCCATGGCCGCCGATGCGCCAAAGCCCGGCAGCACCCCCATCACCGTGCCCAGCACACAACCTGCCAGTGCCCAGACCAGGTTCTGCGCCGTGCATGCCAGCACCAGCCCCTGCCACAATGCCTGCATCACATCCATGGCAGCCACCCCGCAGGCAGGCTCACGCCCAGCACCCGTACAAACAGCACATACACCAGCGCAGCACACACCAGCCCTGCCAGCACATCAGCCAGCACACGCTTGCCGCTCAGCCGCAGATCAGGCTGTGCCGCGCGGCGCAGCCCCTGCAGTGCCAGCACATAGCACAGAGCAGCCGCCAGCACAAAACCGCTGTGACGCATCAGCAGCGCCCCCAGCAGCACGCCTGCGCTCACCCATACCCATGGCGTGATCTGCAACTGCCCCTGCCCGGCGGACGCGGCCATGTTGCGCCAGCCGCCGTGCCGTGCTTCCCACACCAGCCAGCCGCCGCACAGCAGCAGTGCTGCGGCGCACAGGCTGGGCAGCAAAGCAGCGCCCCCATCGGTCTGCGCCATCTGAGCCGGGATCTGCCACGCCCCCCATGCCAGTACCAGTGCCGCCAGCACAATGGCGCCCCCCACGCCCATCTGCCAGACATGGGATGTCTGTGCTTGCATGGCTGTCTCGTTGTCTTGCTTGATGTTCTGTTCCGTCATCGCATGCTTTCCTGTGATTGGCGTCACTGCGGCAGACAGGTACAGGCTGCCACCTGTGACCTTTGGTCGTTCTGCGCAGGATCAATGCAGGCTGCCGCATCTTCCCGTTCATCGGACGGGCTGCAGACAGGAAAAACCCGCAGCCGCATGCATGTTCCTGCGCTGCAAGGGCTGCGACATCCGGGAAAATTACGGCCATGAGTGAAATTTCTTCCATGCGCCTGGACAAGTGGCTGTGGGCTGCACGCTTTTACAAGACGCGCAGTCTGGCGGTTGAGCAAATCAGCAAGAACCGTGTGACCGTGAACGCCATGGCAGCCAAGGCTTCGCGTGAAATCCGCGTGGGCGACACCATTGCCCTGCGCCAGGGCGATGTACCCAAGACCGTCAAGGTACTGGGTCTGAGCAATATGCGCGGCCCGGCCCCCGTGGCCCAGCAGCTGTATGCCGAAACGCCCGAGAGCGTGGCCGAGCGCGCACGTCTGGCCGAGCAGCGCCGCCTGGCCCCGGAGCCTGCAGCCAGCATTGCCACCCAGCACACCGGCCGCCCGACCAAGCGCGACCGACGCAGCATTGAACGCGTGCGCCAGGACTGGGGTGACCGCTGGAGCGCCAGCTGGGACGGCAATTGAGCAGCAGCCCAGACAAGGCCCAAAAAACCATTCATCGGAACCTTTTGTCAAAACCTGCTCCAATCCCTTGCTATTGATTTGTGAACAACAGCCGCATAGGCTGCAAGGGATTTGCCGTGATTTCTCAGAAGTTTTCAGCACGCAGTGC
>JAEZZU010000094.1 GCA_023418355.1 Pseudomonadota bacterium
CGCTGCTGTAGCAAGCTGGCGATGGTGAGGCGATCTTCGGGTTGGAGTTGGCTGTATGGCGAACGACTTGCAGACATCTGCTGACCTTAACAGTTGCAGGTGTTGCAGTTCAGATTTGAATCCGCCCCCTTTATGCAATGACTGGTGAAAGGGATTTACTGCAGAGAATGATGGTTAATCGCCGGTCAATTCTTCTGCAGCGGTTGTGATGCCTTGCCCAGATGTGCGCAGGCGTCAGCAAGTGGCGCACAACATGAAGCCACGCATGCATGACCTGCGTCTTTGCGCATATCCAAATTACGCATTTGTCTGCTGCATAAGCGGCACCTGAAACAGCTGACATTTCAATGACATAGCGCTTGCAATCCAGCAATGCACGATATGCATATAAAAAGCGCATCTGAAGAAGTCCTGACAATGCAGATTCCTTCATATATCACTGCATTGGCTGGGTTTTATGTTTTCTCTGACTCGTCACTTCCGCTTGGCTGCAACTACCGTTCTGGCAGTCGGCACCTGCATGACCGCAGCACAGGCTGCAGATGCCAACAGCTGGCCCCAGCAGCCCATCACCATGATCCTGGGCTTCAGCGCTGGCTCGGGAGTGGACGTGGTCGCCCGTACGGTGCAGACACCGCTGAGCGAAAAGCTGGGTCAGCCCATCATCATTGACTACAAGCCCGGTGCAGCAGGCAATATTGGCAGCGAATATGTCGCGCGCTCCAAGCCTGATGGCAGCACCTTCTACTTCGGCACTGCAGCCACCCACGGCAGCAATGCCGCGCTGTACAAGAACCTGCCGTTTGACGTGGAAGCAGACTTTGTGCCCGTGGCTCCACTGATTGACGTCGCCAATGTGCTGACCGTCAATCCCGCCGTGATTGACGTCAGCAGCCTCGAAGAGTTTGTGCGCGAAATCAAGGCCAACCCCGGCAAGTACAACTACGCCTCCACCGGCAATGGTGCTGGCACCCACATGGCGTTTGCCGAGTTCAATGCCCGTCTGGGTCTGGACATGGTGCACGTTCCCTACAAGAGCGGCCCAGAAGCCATTACCTCGGTGCTGCGTGGCGAAACCTGCTGCGTGATGAACCAGGTGCAGACCATGCTGCCCCACTACAAGCAGGGCAAGGTGCGCCTGCTGGGCGTGACGACGGCCCAGCCCGTGGAAGCCGTCTCGGAAGTGCCCACGATTGCTTCCAGCGGCCTGCCCGGCACGGAGGGTTTTAACAGCTCGATCTGGTTTGGCATCTTCGCGCCCAAGGGCACGAACCCTGCCATCGTGAACAAGTTCAACCAGGCCGTGCGCGATGTGCTGCAGCAGCCCGAAATCCGCGAGCGCTTTCTGTCCACCGGCAACAGCATCCGTTCAGAAACGCCTGAACAATTCCGCCAGACCGTGCATGACGACCGCCTCAAATGGGCCAAGGTCGTGAAAGACGCCAAAGTCTCCATTGACTGAGGCGGTGCATGCAGGAGATACCCGTCTCCTGTACGCACTCCTGCTTACGACCGCACCAGATTTTCCGGAGCACCATACGACATGGTGCTCTCTTGCTTTTTGTGATTGCCTTATGTCTTTGACCGCCTCTCCCGCTTCCGGCCTGCAGGCCCTGGAAGCTCGCCTGCAGGATGACCTGCGCACACTCGGCTGGCCCGCCAAACCCTGGATTCCTGCACGCACCACCGCCCAGGGGGACACCGTGCACGATGTGCTCATCATCGGTGCCGGGCAGGCAGGCCTGGCCCTGTCGGTGGCCATGCGCCAGCTGGGCATCTACCCCGTGCTGCTGGACCGTGCCCCCAAAGACTTTGAAGGCCCCTGGGCCACAACCGCACGCATGGAAACCCTGCGCTCGCCCAAGGAGCTGCTGGGTCCGGCGCTCGACCTGCCTTCGCTGAGCTTTCGCGCCTGGTTCATCGCCCAGTGGGGCGAGGCCGCCTGGCAGGCGCTTGACAAGATTCCACGCCTGCAGTGGATGGACTACCTGCGCTGGTACCGCCACGTCACCCAGCCCGATGTGCGCAATGCACACGAAGTGCTCGCCATCCGCCCGCAGGCCAATGGCCATGTCGAGGTCGATGTGCGCGCCAACGACACGACGACCACCTGGCACGCCCGCCGCGTGGTGCTGGCCACGGGCCGTGACGGTCTGGGTGGCGCACAGGTGCCCCCATTCCTGCAAGGTGTAGACCGCCATCGCTGGGCACACTCTTCCGACAAGCTGGACTATGCCCAGCTCAAAGGCCTGCGCATTGGCGTGGTGGGCGCTGGTGCGTCGGCCATGGACAGTGCTGGCACCGCACTGGAAAACGGCGCAGCCAGCGTGGATCTGCTGATCCGCCGCAGCACCCTGCCCTGCGTCAACAAATCCAAAGGCTCGGGTGTGCCCGGACTGGTGCATGGCCAGTACCTGCTGCCCGATGACTGGAAATGGCGCATCCGCCACTACATCAACGCCCAGCAGGTGCCCCCACCCCACGGCAGCACGCTGCGCGTCTCGCGCCACCCCAATGCACACTTCAACTTTGGCTGCGCCGTGCAGCAAGTCGTGCAGCAGCCAGACCACCTGCAGGTTCACACCCCACAGGGCGTGTTTGCGCTGGACTTTCTGATCGTCGCCACGGGCTTTGCCATTGACTGGTCACTGCGCCCCGAGTTTGCCGACATCGCCCCCCCTGTGCGCCGGTGGATAGCCCGCTTTGAGGCCCCCGATGCGCAGCACGATGCGGAGCTGTATGCCTCCCCCGACCTGGACCCGCTGTTTGCCTTTCAGGAAAAGCAGCCCGGCCAGTGCCCGGGGCTGGAGCGCATCCACTGCTTCTGCTACCCCGCCGCCCTGTCGCACGGCACGGTGTCGGGCGACATACCTGCCATCAGCGACGGTGCGCGCAAGCTGGCGCAAGGGCTGGCTGGCCTGTTCTACCGCGAGGATGTGGACTACCACTTTGCCCAGCTGCAGGCCTATGCCGAACCAGAACTGGACGGCACGGAATGGCAGCCTGCCGATCCGGCCGCCCGCATCGCTGCCCTGCGCCGCAACTGAGTTGCTGATCCATTCACCCCATTCTCTCTGGCCCAGATATGACTGACACGATTGACCAACTTGCCGGCCTGCAGGCCGACCATGCCCTGCATGCCATCCGCCACCAGCGCGAGAAAGTGGCTCTGGCCACCCAGGCCTGTGAAGACCTGCTGCTGGGCAGCCAGCTGCCTTCCAGCCTGAGCCAGGCCGAACGCCTGGTGTTGGCGGCCGAGCAAGCCCGCGTGAGCGGCATTACCGCGCTGCAGCAGCTGTACCAGCAGCGTGCCCAAGCCCTGCCGCTGAGCGCCCCCCTGCGCCGCGTGCTCGACGAGCCCGGCTGCACCACGGGCGATGCACGGCTGGACGCCATGCTGCACTTTGTGCGCAGCCTGGCGCTGGAACCGGCGCAGAGCGACCGCCAGGCCCTACTGAACATTCCCGCAGCGGGCGTCTCCGTGGACGACACCGTGCTGCTGGCCCAGCTGATTGGCTTTGTCTCCTACCAGGCCCGTGTGATTGCAGGTCTGCAGGCCATGGTGGCAGCAGGCAGCCAGGGTGAAGTGCCGGTGGGCGATGCCGCCGCTGCCCCTGCCTTTGTGCACCCCGCCAACCTGCCAGCGCCCGGCGAGCCACTGCGCCGCAATGGCTATACCAGCGAGACGCTGGACTGGAAGTCCTGGCTGCCCGTGCTCGACCCCGCCACGGCCACGCCCGAGCAGCAAAAGACACTGGATGTGAGCCACCCCAAGGCCCGCAGCATGGACTTTTACCTGCTGCTGTGCCGCCAGCCCCAGGTGCTGCTGGAGCGCTCGCAGGCCTTCAACGCCATCATGTATGCGCCCGGGGGCCTGTCGCGTGCCGAGCGTGAAGTGGCAGCCACCGCCGTCTCGCGCATCAATGGCTGCGTGTACTGCGCCTCGGTCCACGCCCAGCGCTTTGAGCAGCTGGCCAAGCGCAACGATGTAATGGCCCAGATCTTTGACGATCCGCACACCGCCGGCACCCAGGCCCGCGAACGCGCCATCATCCAGGCGGCCATCACGCTCACCCGCGACCCTGCCGGTCTGGGCGCTGCGCATATTCAGGCCCTGCGCGCGGCTGGTCTGAACGACCTGGAAGTGCTGGACATGCTGCACGCCGCTGCCCTGTTCGGCTGGGCCAACCGCCTGATGCTCAACCTCGGCGAAGCCGTGTACCTGAACGCCTGAGCGGAAGGCTGGCTGGCGCATGTGCCCCCAGCGGGCACCGCCGCGCCAGCGGCCTGCATCCCACCTAGGTACTAACCCTAGGGCTTTTCCACCAAACCACTGGACAAAGCTGTGGACAACTCCCGTGAGTCCGCCAAGCAAACACCCTAAGCTGTTGTTTTTACAACATCTACATTAAGCTGCTCAGAAAGCAGGCAGTCCGCAAAAAACGTAGCTACTCAGGCAGACCACACAAGCGCTGACAAGGGAAAATGCTTGTATGAAGCTGTACGCCTGCCCATGATTGCTACCGACAATTGCACAGCTTGCTTTGTGCTCTGATGAAAGGATATCTCACATGCTCTACGCCCTGGCAGCCCTGTTTGCGCTGCAGCTTGCAGGGGAAGCCATCGTCCGCTGGCTGCAGCTGCCTTTCCCCGGTGCTTTGCTCGGCGCCCTGCTCCTGCTGCTTGG
>JAEZZU010000108.1 GCA_023418355.1 Pseudomonadota bacterium
TCATCGTATAATTCACGACCAATGATAAAGCCTTTTGTAAATGCTTTGTGTGTGTATGTACGTTCTTGACCAGCAGAAAGTTTAGCGTATGCAACTGTATCAAGTTCATCTGCTCTTTCTACCCAATCGCTAAATGCTCCTAGACCGTAGTCTACTTCTTTAGCTTTTTTAGATGTGTTCATGTTGTAGATTTTTGAGTATTGTTCTGGAAGTTCCTTATAGCTTTCAAAGAAAATTTTTCTTAGTCCTGGCTCAAGTAACTTCTGAAAATTCTTACTAACATGTGTGTTAGTTTCAGTAGTTTGTACTGGAATTGTAGCCATTTTCTCACCTCATTATGTTATTTGTATTTATAATATTCCTCAGCAGTAAGCCCAAATTCTTCGCAAATTGCCATTTCATCTGGCGTGATGTTTGGTTGTCGCTGAGTTACAGGGGTTGCACCAGTTGTTACAATACTGGATGTTAACGCCTTGTTTTCTGCAAGTTCTTTCAATACCTTTTCTTTGATTTGTTGTTCAAGTGTTTGTATATCAACTTGCTTTTCTTCACGTGTTGCACGATAAACAAATTCTAAATCTGTTACACCACGTTCATAAGCTTCTGTAAGCACTTTGACTTCATCAAAATCTGGGTACGCTGTTTTAAGTCTTGTGATTTCATCATTTAACTCTTTATCAGCTAGTTTTTGTTCAAGTTCTTGTATACGCATCTCAACTTCTGTTGGTTGATGATTAGATTGCATCATTGTTGGAGTTGGTGTACCAGTGTTCCTTAATGCTTCTAATTCTTTACGTTGCTTTGCAAGTTCTTGTGTTTTTCTGGTGTAGTCTGCTTGTCGCATATAACCAGCTTTAATCTCCTCAAGTGTCAATTCACCAACGCCATCTATAACGATTTTGTTGTCTTCAACAGGTGTTTCTTGTTGTTCTTCTTGTTTTTCTTCTTGAGGTTGTTCTGTAACTTCTTCTTGTTGTGGTTCAACTTGTTCAGTTTGTTCTGAGGTTTCTTCCACGACTTCTTCGGTTACATTTTCTTCTTCAAATGCTTGTTGAAAAAATTCATCCATTGTTATTTCTCCTTTGCAATTCTTTTGTTTAAAGATTGTTGCAATTCTAAGTTTATACTACTACATAACTTGTTAAATGTCAACAAATTACATTACTGTATAACATTTAACTCATTTTCATTTTGTGGCATCATTTGTGGTGCTTCTTCTTGTGGCATACCTTGTGCTTGAATAAGGTCTATAAGTTCTGGGTTTTGTTCCATAATTGCCATAAGTTCTTCTTGTGGTAGGTTGTTTAAAAGTTCAATGAGTTCATCATCAATACTTGTTTGCATACCAAGTGTTTCTTCATCTGTCATACCATTTGGTAAAACATTTTCTTCTTCTTCATTTTCTTCAAGAAGTCTTGTGATTTTGTTTTGTATCTCAGCAACACCTTGTTCAAAGCCTACTGATTTAGCATCCGTTAAACGTTCTTCAAGTTTAATCTTCTCGTGTTCTTCTTCGATACGTTCAACTTCTTTTGTTACCTCTTGAACACCTTTTCCTACCTCTTGTACCATTTGGTTAAGTTGCTCAATTTGTTGTTCAAGCATCATCTTTTGTTCTTCGTAAGCCTGTTGCATTTGTTCCATTTGTTGTTGCATTTGGTCTGTCTTAATACCTTCAAATTTTTTAAGGATTTCACGTTTATTTGGAAGTGGTGTACAAGATAATACACTTTCTCTATCAAGCATTGGAAGTCCATCTTCTGCTTGTGTTTGTGCAAGTCTAATATAAAGGTCTAACAAACCATTTTTATTCTTAGCCATTGTAGAGCCAGATTTAATACTAATATCATACTCATGTTGGAAATTGTCTTTGTTCACCTCTAAGAATTGGAAATTTCCTTCATCGTCAACAATACGTACCCAACGCTTCATCGTCCAAAACTGTTTCATACGTGAATACCACATACGCAGTACTTCTGATAAAGCTTCTTCCATAAGTTTAATCTTAATACGAATACGTGCTTGCCCTGCTTCTTGAAGTGCCATAATGGCATTACCAGCTTGAATACCACCAGGTCTTCTTCCTTGTGTAACATCATGAATACCAGAGATGGTTTCAATATCTGTTTTTAACACTTCAATGGTTTCACGTACATACCCTGGCATTGGAGGTGGAGCATCTCGTCTTACTTCTGTTCCAGGTGTTTTACGAATAACAAGCCCTGGTCTGTTTGTTAGTTTACCTACACCAATACCAGCATTATTATCAATTATCCATTGCATGTTTGCTGTTGTTTTTGCATTATCTATAATTTGGTTTGTCAGTTCATCAATGTATTCTTGTGGTGAAAGAATATTTTCAATCTCACCTTTACCCCAAAACTGGAACGGAATATCGTGGTCTTTCATAATAACAAATGGGAATTTGCCATCTTTGTATGGATTCTTTTTATCATCAAGTACGATGCCAAGTTCTGGTGCTGTTGTAATCACACGACCATTTGGGAATTGACGTACTTTCTTTTTGGTAATGACACCATTTTCATCTCTTTCTTCAACATCTATGTAGGTATAATCACGACACCATGTTTCAAGTACAAGGACTTGTGTATCAACTGCTGTTTTTGTGGCTTCAATGTCACCTACAAGTTCTTTGTGTTTAACATCGCCACCTTCAAGTTTTTCAGCGTGTTTAGGGAAAAGCTTTTTAAGTTGGTTAACGTGTTTATATGTTGCATAAATGATATACTCAGCATCATCTACACATGTTGCCATTGGGTCTGGAAAGATGTTAAAAGGGTTTACAAGAATACATCTTACTTCACCATCTTTACCAGCATTGGCATCCCAAGGGATAAAAAAGACTGCTGTACCAAGTTGTAAACAAGGTGTAAGGGCTTTAAGAATTTTAGTACGCATACCCTCTCTATCAAATTCATACTGCAAACACTTTGTAATCACATCAGCACTTTCAACACCTTCTTGATTACGTGGGAGTACATCTACACATGGTTCTTCATCAGCCATGATGGGGCGAATACTTTCAATTGTTGAAAACACAAAGTTTGTTTTAAGGTCTGATTTGTAATCAACCTTTGCACCTGGTCGTTTACCGTTGTACGCATCAATGTATTTATTCCACTCTCTCGCAATAGGCTCTTTTGCTGTAAGAGATGCTTTAAACTTTTGATACGTCCAATCAGCTAAGTTTTGTTTTTCTTCCATAATTACCTCCTATGTACACTCTACGGTGTTATCTTTTTCAAACAATTCATCAACAATATCATTGTCCATGCCTGTTTTTGGTTTAAGTTCATCACGTGGTACTTCTGGTATATAGTTTTCACCTTTTCCTTCAAGTAGAAGTTGTAGTAAAATACCACACGCCATAACGGTATCATCGTGACAACCTATTTGTGCATTTGTTGAGCCATTTTCTTCAATAACGTAAGTTCGCATCTCTGAAATTAATGTATCCCAATGGGTTACAAAATACCTCTCACGAATAAACTCAGCAAGTTTATCTATCATAAGTGGTTTGGTTTTAGCTGTTGTTCCCCATCCCATCTTTTTAGTAAGTTGGTCTGTCATTCTGTCATATGTTTTTTGATAGTAGATGTTCCAGTATTCTAAACGTTGGATAGCTTTTAAAGTCGTTAAACCATGATTGTTGCTTTCGACACCTACGTAAGCTTGGTTGTAGTACTTAGCAAGCTTTACAAGTTCTTCGCCATATAAGTCTGGGTCAATATGACCATACCAACTTGCTACATGGTTAAAATCATAATCACCTACCATTGCAACGGAGTAGTCACCATCAATAAGCCCTTCGGCAACGTCAGCACCAATACAATAAGGTTTATTCTTTGGTTCTTCCCATATCATCACATAGCCATTTTTATCTTCATCAAGGTATACCTTACCATCATTACCATAACGCAAGTAACCACGTAATTTAGGTGGTGTTTTATGCTTGTCATAAACACGTAAGGCATTTTGATTAAAACGTGGTCTACCAGTAGAGATAAAAGCTTCATCTGGTGTTGATGGGTATTCTTGTCTAAAACTATCTTCATCACCATTACATTTGTTGGCTATCGCCCATCTTCGCCAGTTAAGTTGTTCGTATGTAAGGTCAAATTGTACCATCATCTCGTATTCTTCTGTACGTATTTCACGACCAGCACTATCTTTTGAGATGTGGTCCACTTGCTCAATAAAAGCTTGTCTTTCTTCTTCTGAGTTAAAATCACGCTTATAAGTACTGTCTGTATACCAAGGTAAAAAGATAGGAATAAAGTCGCTCTCACCTTTAACAGCACGTTGCCATTGTGTGTAAAAATAATCACCTACACCATTTGCTGTACTTTCAAAGATAACCAAACTATCTGGTGTATCTGGTATACATTGAAGTAGACCTGTCATGGTTGTTTTAGCATCTGGGAAGAACGCTACCTCAGAAGCATGGAGGTTGTGAATGGTACTTGAACGACCAGCTTCAACTGTATTTGCTGTATGCACCATGAATTTACTTCTAAGACCTGGGTTTTTACGCTTTTCATCTTCATCAGATGATGGGTTTTCAAATGTTAAGGCTTTCTCGTTACTTAAACGCTTCATAGGGCGAATAAGAGGTGGCAGTTCATCGTAGTAAAGCTTACTCATGGTAAAAAGGTTTTGTGTTGCCTTGTCTTCGTGTGCAATAATCATAGAGTTTTTAAACTCATTCCCACTTGTACTATGAAAGATTTTACCTTCTGTATAGGTACTCATACCCATCTGACGTGCTTTAAGAATGATATATCTTCGCATGATACCATGTTTTTTACAAAACTGGTCTAAGGCTTCTACTTTGATTTGTGCTTCATTGATACGAAAGGGTACAAGTTCTGAATTTTTATTACGTATTTTTAAAAAGTTCTCAGCATACCACACAAAGTCGTGTTTGACACGATAAAAGAATTCTTGTTGTTTATCTTTTGGAACGATTTTTAAATACAAATCTTCACGCTTTGCGTTTTTCATGATTTCATTAGCCATCTCAAAGGTAACTTTTGTGATTTTATTCTTCAACATATGTTCCCTCCACATCTATGATTGTTTTGCCAATGAGTTCATTAAGCTGTTCTTCATAGCTTGTAATTTTAATATCTTTTTCAATCTTTTGAATCGCTTTATGCCCTGTTCTATCCAGCACATCTTTTGTTGCTTGGAGGGCTACTGCATCTACTTCGCTATCCATCAACTCACCAAGACGTGATAAAGCACGTTGTCTAAGGTTTTTTAAAGCGTTCTCTACCGCTTCATGTTCTTCACGTTTAAATTCGTCAATATAATCTTGTATCACTTGTGTTTTAAGCCATATTCTTGCTGTATTAGGTGATATATCAAGTATTTCAGCTATCTCTGGTACTTTGTATTGCCCTGTTAGATAGAGGTGTACAAAACGTTGTTTTTTAGGTGGTAAGTCTGAGAGTGTCTGTAATTCGTCTGCCATCTTATACCCCTCCTAGATTTGCCCTCTTATAGAGTTCTTGTTCTCTATCATCTGTTATAATCTCAACATCTATATTGTGTAAGCTAGGCATATACGCATCAGAAACGTCTGTATCAGCTTTTGGTGGTGTTGGCATACTATTTATCCAATCCTCCTCACTAAATCCCTCAGAAACGAAATAGGAGCGTTCTAGTGGTACATCTGTACTTTCTTCTTTCTTTGTGTGTTTCACCTCATACATAGCTTCGTTAAAACCAGCATCAAAACCAGCAGAAAAAGATGCTTGCGTATCAACAGGCTTTGTACGTGATGCAACAAGTCTTTCTTTAAGTTCTTCACGTAAGATAGGAAAAATAGAACCTAATGCAAAGATGGTGATGCCAAATAACATTTCAAACATATCTATACCTCCTCATAAAATTTTTAATTTTCTATTATTACATATGTCATATTATACATCAGTTTAAACATGTAGTCAACGTTATATAAAGGTCAAAAAAAATAGCCTTGTACAAGGAGTGGGTACAAGACTACAATGTGTTACTTTGTTCTGTTGGCAAAAAATACAATACAATCGACCTTTTAGAAAAATCAATATTAAAGTTTAGAGGAATGTAAACAGGTTTAGTTCACATATTTATTATACAACAGTATAAAAACTTTTGCAAGCTTTTCCATCTCATAAATTTTTATTTTATATAGATACACTTGTCATATGGTATAACATGTTTAACATTCTTCTTAGCCTTAACAACATGTTTATATAAACGTTTAAAAACGCTGTCATAACGTTCTTACAACTCGTATAATATTCATTTATTTATACAAGCTTTAAACACGTTCTTACAGCGTTTTAAAGTTTTTATATTTATTTTATGTTTTAAGGTTTTCCTATGGAACGTTTATCTTAACATGTGTGTTGTACCAACATACTGTATTCCTAACGGAATAACAACTCAAGATAAAGTTAATATTTATTTCTATTAGAGATGTTATATAACGTTTTTATAATGATGTTATTCTAACATGTTTATTTCTACATTTGTCGTACTTACGTACAACAAATATATAAATAGGATTTTAAATAACTAAAACATCTTGAACTAGCTTGCAAAAGCTATACCATGTTTTACATGTATAGAAACCTGTTAAAACCATTATAACCGAGGTGCTAAAAACCTGTCAATACTTTTGAATGAATGTTAACAAAATGTTTACAATTAGGGTGAGATGTAGGCACTTTATGAATAGAATATGAATAACGTTTTGAATAGTACAAGCATTTGTTTACAAATAGTATTCTAACTCTTGTTCAAACTTTATTCACATTTTGTTCAAACTCTATTCAAAAATTTTATATTCTATTTTTT
>JAEZZU010000128.1 GCA_023418355.1 Pseudomonadota bacterium
GCAGCATGCCATTGCTGCAAGATCGCTTCGCTGCTGGATGACATGCTGAACCTCAGATGCTGTAGCTCTCAAAAGTACCGGGGTGGAACATGTCCTCCGGCGTGACCAGACGTGGCGACAGGCCCTGCGCGTGGTGGTGCTTGAAGAAGTTCTCCAGCACATGACGGTTGGCGGCAATGCCATAGGACCAGTGGTCCTGCCCCATCAGATCACGCGCTTCCTTCAGGCGCTCTTCCACAAAAGGCAGGGTGATCTTGGTTGCAGAGGTCTCGGACAGATGCTCCAGCGCCTTGAACTTGGACTCTTCAAACGCCTTGTAGATGGCACCGGGCAGCCATGGATGACGCTCAGCCAGTTCACGGCGTACACCCAGGATGTGCATGATGGGGAAGATGCGTGTGCGGCGGTAATAGTCCTTGGCTGCTTCCACAGGATCACGGAACAGCCAGCCCACATTGGGCGTACCTTCTGGTACGTCTGGAGCACGAGGCGCGACGTAGCCGTCGATTTCGCCCTTGGCCAGCAGGCTGGAGATGGTTTCACCCTCAGGTGCATCTTCCACGCGCACGTCATCGGGCAGCTTGATCTTGAGCTTTTCAGGACGGCCAGCATGCGAGATACCGCCACGCACCCAGGTCACGTCCGAAGGCTTGAGGCCGTAGTCCTCTTCCAGGATTGCACGCACCCAGACGTTGGCCGTGAGCTGATACTCAGGCAGGCCAATCTTCTTGCCGCGCAGGTCTTCCGGCTTCTGGATGCGGTCCGTGCGGCAGTAGATCGCTGTATGGCGAAAGGCGCGCGAGAGAAACACAGGAATGCCGACATAGGGGAAGTTGCCATTGGCGACCTGCAGGGTCGAGCTCGACAGCGAAAGCTCGCAAATGTCGAACTCCTGATTGCGGAATGCGCGGAAGAAGATCTCTTCGGGCGAGAGCGTCATGATGACGGGGTTGACACCGTCAATCTGCACCGCGCCATCAATCAGAGGGCGGCAGCGGTCATAGTTACCAATGGCAAGCGAGAGTTCGAGTTTGGACATGGCGAAAAAACGTTGAGCGTTCAATAACGAAAGGCGGTTTGGTTACGACAGGCCAAACTCGCTCCGGATGGAGGCGGTGTGCTCGCCCAGAATGGGAGCAGGCTGCTCCACAGGGCCACGCTGACCATTGATCTTTACGGGGCGGTGTATCGCTGTCAGCGTGCCGTGCTCGGGGTGTTCCATGGTGTAGAACGACTGCAGCTGCTGTACCTGCGGGTCCTGCATGACTTCGGGAACACTCTTGACGGGAGCAAAAGGCACATCGGCTTCTGTCAGGCGGACTTCCCAGTGTGCATAAGGCTGCTGAGCAAACACCTCACCCACCATCTCGCTGATCAGCAGATAGTTCTTGGCTCGCTGTGGAGGTGTCTGGAAACGCTCGTCCGTCAGCAGATCGGGGCGTTCCAGCGCATTGGCAAAGGCCACCCAGAACTTCTCTACGGAGGACAGGTGCACGGCCACCAGTCGCCCATCGGCACAGCGGAAGGCATAGGACTGCGAAATCGCGACACGCGACATGGGGTTGGGCACCACACCCAGGCGGGTGTACTGTGCAAAGCCTTCGGGCGAGAAGGCAATGGAAGCCTCCAACATATTGACTTCCACACGTGCACCTTCGCCGCTGCGTTCACGCTGGTACAGCGCACCCAGAATGCCGTAGGCGGCGTACATGCCTGTGATGTTGTCCGACAGCGAAGGGCCATTGAGCATGGGGTGCTCAGGGGCCACCTTCTGGCTGGCCAGGCCGCTGATGGCCAGCGCCACCGCGTCATAGCAGGGACGGTCCTTGTAAGGACCTTCTGCACCAAATCCAGTGATGGAGCAATGCACCAGACGGGGGTTGATGGCCTTCAAGGTTTCGGCATCAAAGCCCAGTCGCGGCAGCACACCTGCCCGGAAGTTGTCCAGCAGCACATCGGCCTTGGCCAGCAACTTGCGCAGATCAGCCTTGCCTGCCTCAGACTGCAGATCCAGCTGAATGCTTTGCTTGTTGCGGTTGTAGGCCATGAAGTGTGGGCTGTACAGCTTGCCCGCATGGCGGCGGAATGGGTCTCCGCCTTCAGGATGCTCCACCTTGATCACGCGGGCGCCCATGTCCGCCAGCATCATGCCGGCCAGCGGTGCTGTCAGCACCGTGCCCAGCTCAATCACCAAAATGCCTTGCAATGCGTCTTTCATCGGGCTCTCCTCAGGCGAAACGTTTCAGGATCTGACGTGCCAGCGTGGTGCGCAGCACTTCGGTAGGACCTTCGGTGATGCGATAGCTGCGCAGATCGCGCCAGAAACGCTCAATCGGCGTGTCATGTGTCAGGCCCATGCCGCCGTGCAGCTGCATGCAGGTGTCGATCACACGGAAGCCCATCTCCACGCCAAAGGTCTTGATCATGAAAGTCTCGAGCTTGGCGTCTACACCTGCATCCACCTTGCGTGCGGCGTCATACACCATGAGGCGTGTGGCAAACACTTCCGTAAAGCCATCGGCCAGCATCCACTGCACACCCTGTCGCTCCGACAGCAGCTCACCAAAGGTCTTGCGCTGCGAGACATAGCTGGCTGTCAGCGACAGGCAGCGCTCTGCAGCGCCCACGGCATGCGCACCCTGGCGCACGCGTCCGTGGTTGATATAGCCCTGCGCCAGCGCAAAGCCCTTGCCTTCCACGCCCACGAGGTTCTCCGCGGGAATGTCCACGTTTTCCAGAACAATCTCGCAGGGCGAGTCACCCATCATGGTTTTTTCCGAAGTGGCCAGCTTCACACCGGGCGTATGCATGTCCACGATGAAGCAGGAAATGCCACCGCGTGCGCCCTTTTCAGGATCTGTCACTGCCATCACCAGCGCAAAGTCTGCCTTGGCAGCACGGGTGATGAAGCGCTTGACGCCATTGAGGCGATAACCCGTTTCCGTCTTGACCGCACGGGTACGCATGGCCGATGGATCAGAGCCTGCATCAGGCTCGGTCTGCGCAAAGCAAAATCGCTTCTTGCCTTCGACCACGGGGTACAGATAGTGCTTGCGCTGCTCCTCATTCAAGCCCATCAGAATGGGGCCCACCATGGGGCCAAACAGGCCATGGTCACGCACCCACGAAGCAACCGTGGTACGCCCCACTTCTTCCCAGAACACAGCAAGGGGCAGCAAGGACAGTCCCAGCCCACCAAT
Source organism: Pseudomonadota bacterium (assembly GCA_023418355.1). Taxonomy (GTDB): domain Bacteria; phylum Pseudomonadota; class Gammaproteobacteria; order Burkholderiales; family Burkholderiaceae_C; genus Comamonas. The sequence goes on from JAEZZU010000128.1 coordinate 3,201, forward strand.
TTCCTCTGGAACGTCCAGCAGCCACAAACCTGCAGCCTTCGCGCGTTCGCGCACCCGCTCTGCCGTAGCTTCATCCAGCAGACCGGCCGCATTGAGCTGGCTTTCGAGAGGAATCAGCTCCTTCTCCACAAAGCGGCGTACGGATTCACGAAACATCAGCAACTCTTCTGGGAGTGCTTCATGTGGAGTCATGTCAAGCATCAAA
>JAEZZU010000173.1 GCA_023418355.1 Pseudomonadota bacterium
ACGCCAGAGGCCTTGAAGATCAGCACAAAGCCCAGCGCTACCAGCGCATAGAGCATGCCGGTCATCAGGCCGCCAATCATGGTTTCGAGAAAGAATGCCATTGCGTGTCTCCCGTGATCGCGATGGGGTCAGTGGCTGGAGCCCAGATAGGCCCGGATCACGTCTTCGTTGTTGCGGACTTCGTCGGGTGCACCGTCACCGATCTTCTTGCCGTAGTCGAGCACCACGACGCGGTCGGAGATGTCCATCACCACGCCCATGTCGTGCTCGATCAGGACGATGGTGGTGCCGAACTCGTCGTTCACGTCGAGAATGAAACGGCACATGTCCTGCTTTTCTTCCACGTTCATGCCGGCCATGGGCTCATCGAGCAGCAGCACCTTGGGTTCCATGGCCAGTGCACGGCCCAGGTCCACACGTTTTTGCAGGCCGTAGGGCAGCTGGCCCACGGGGGTCTTGCGGTAGGCCTGGATTTCGAGAAAGTCGATGATGTGCTCGACAAACTCGCGGTGGGCGATTTCTTCCTTGAGTGCCGGGCCAATGCGCAGGGCCTGCATCAGCAGATTGCTTTTGATCTTGAGGTTGCGCCCGGACATGATGTTGTCGATCACGCTCATGCCCTTGAACAGCGCCAGGTTCTGGAAGGTGCGTGCAATGCCCATCTCAGCCACCTGACGGCTGTTCATGTTGGAGAAGGTCTGACCACGGAAGGTGATCTTGCCTTCGCTGGGTGTATAGACCCCGTTGATGCAGTTGAGCATGGAGCTTTTGCCTGCACCGTTGGGGCCGATGATGGAGCGGATCTCATGCTCACGGACATTGAAGGAAATGTCCGTGAGCGCCTTCACGCCACCAAAGCGCAGGCTGATGTTCTGGATGTCCAAAATGACATCGCCAATCTTCTTGTCTGTCATGGCTGCGGTTCTCTTGGCTAGGTTCAGGCTGCGGCGCGTGAGGCCGGATAAGTCTTGGCATCCAGGATCTGGAGCGTGGCGCTGACGCTGCCGGTGCGCCCGTCCTCAAACTTCACCTGGGTTTCGATGAACTGCTCGGCTTTGCCGGTGTACAGCGCGTCAATCAGCACCGCGTACTTTTCGGCGATGAAGTTGCGGCGCACCTTGCGGGTGCGGGTCAGCTCGTCGTCATCGGGATCCAGCTCCTTGTGCAGCACGAGGAAGCGCGCGACCTGGGTGTCTGCCATGCCTGCTTCGGTGGCCAGGTCGGCATTGACCTGGGCAATGCAGTTGCTGATGAGTTCCAGCACCTGTGGCTTGGATGCCAGATCCACATAGCCGCCGTAAGGAATGCCCTGGCGCTCCGCCCAGTTGCCCACGGCTTCGTAGTCGATGTTGATGAAGGCGCAGACCTGGTCACGCTGGTGGCCAAAGCACACAGCCTCCTTGATCTGCGGGAAGAACTTGAGCTTGTTCTCGATGTAGTTGGGCGCAAACATGGCGCCGGTGTTCATCTTGCCCACGTCCTTGGCGCGGTCGATGATGCGCAGGTGGCCGTCCTCGTCGATTACACCTGCATCGCCCGTGTGGAAGTAGCCCTGCTCGTCAATGACTTCTGCCGTCGCATCCGGGCGCTTGTAGTACTCCTTGAGCACGGACACGCCCTTGACCAGTACCTCGCCGTTGTCAGCAATCTTCAGTTCAATGCCAGGCGCTGCCTGACCGACGGTGTTGAGCTTGACCTGGCCGTTTTGCTGAATGCAGACGTAGGCGCAGGTTTCGGTCTGGCCATAGAGCTGCTTGAGGTTGATGCCGATGGAGCGGAAGAACTTGAACAGGTCCGGACCAATCGCCGCACCAGCCGTGTAGGCCACGCGGATGCGCGACAGCCCCATGACATTGCGCAGCGGCCCGTAGATCAGCAGGTCACCCAGCCGGTACTTGAAGCGGTCCCAGGTGCTCACAGGCTTGCCATCCAGAATGTCGGCGCCGACGCGTCTGGCCAGCTCCATGCAGCGGTTGTAGAGCCACTGCTTGGGCCTGGCTGCATCTTCCATGCGGATGGACACGGAGGTCAGCATGCCTTCAAACACACGCGGAGGCGCAAAGTAGTAGGTCGGGCCGATTTCGCGCAGGTCGATGCTGACGGTGTTGGCCGACTCGGGGCAGTTGATGGTAAAGCCCGCCACCATCCATTGCGCCAGCGAAAACAGGTGATCCCCCACCCATGCCGGAGGCAGGTAGGAGATGACGTTGTCTGCAGGGGTGAGTCCATCCACTTGCACACCGCCCTTGGCCGAGCCGATGAAGCTGGCGTGGGTCTGGCATACGCCCTTGGGCTTGCCGGTGGTGCCAGAGGTGTAGAGGATGATGGAGACATCATCGGGCTGCACGGACTGGGCCATGGAGTCCCAGGCGCCGGGGTGCTCCTTGTCCCAGGTGGCACCCATCTGCTTGAGCTGTTCGGTGCTGATGAGGCCAGGCTCGGCGTATTTGCGCAGGCCGCGTGGGTCGTCGTAGATGATGTGCTGAATGCCGGGTACGGTTTCGCGCACTTCCAGCAGCTTGTCGACCTGCTCCTGGTTTTCTGCAAAGGCAAAGGCGACCTCCGCATCCTGAATGACGAAGGACATTTCCTGAGCGACCGCGTCCTGGTACAGCGGAATGGGCACGGCACCGATGCTTTGTACGGCCAGAAAGCCCATGTAGACGTGGGGACGGTTGTCGCTGATGAAGGCCAGGTTCTGTCCCTTGGCAAGCCCCAGTGCAGCCAGACCACAGGCCATGTGGCGCACGTCACGGGCGACGTCGGCCCATGTCCATGTCTGCCAAATGCCGTACTCCTTTTCGCGCAGGGCTACAGCGTCGGGCCTTTGGGCAGCATGCTGCAGCAACAGGTGCGGGAATGTTGTCGCCATCACAGATCCTCAAAGTTTCATGCAACCACGAGTCGCAGGACTGCCGTGCATACGGCACGACCCACAGATTGAGGTCCATAGTAGGTGGCGGTTTGACGCTTTCTTGTCTTTGCAACGACTTTCTCGGGAAAGACCTGATCGGGTTTTTCCGTGGCATTCGCAGCAAGATGTCGTTTTTTGCTGCGATTTGATTTCAGTCAGAGCGCTATGCATGGCAGCGTGTGCAGCGTTGTCGCAAACCCCATTGCTCAGGACAGAGCTTGTGCGCATGCTTGGGGCCATGAGTTCCAGCACTTCCCTGTATCAACGTCGTCGTCTGGCTACTGCCGAAGAGATTGCAGCCATTCCGTGGCTGCATTCGCTGCTGCCGGCGGAGCGAGAACGTGCGATTGCGGCCTTGCAGGTGACGGAAGCATGCGCGGGCGAGTATGTCTGCCATGCGGGCAAAAGCGTGAAGTACTGGTGGGGCCTGATCGACGGTTTGCTCAAGATGAGTGCGGACAACAGCGATGGCCTGACCATGACGTTTGCCGGCGTGCCACCCGGCGGCTGGTTTGGAGAGGGCACCTGCCTCAAGCGCGAGCCTTACCGCTACAACATCCAGGCACTGCGCAAGAGCGTGCTGGCAGGGATTCCGATGGACACCTTCCAGTGGCTGCTGGACAACTCGCTGGCCTTCAACCGCTTCATCATGAACCAGCTCAATGAGCGGCTGGCCCAGTTCATTGCAGCGCGGGAAATTGACCGCATCAGCAACCCCGATGTGCGCGTGGCGCGCAGTCTGGCCGCCTTGTTCAACCCCGTGCTGTACCCGGCCGTAGGGTCTGTGCTGCGCATTACCCAGCAGGAACTGGCGTATCTGGTGGGCCTGTCGCGCCAGCGTGTGAATGAGGCGCTGGCCACGCTGGAAGCGCATGGTGCGCTGAAAGTGGAGTACGGCGGCCTGCGGGTGCTGGATCTGCAGGCCCTGCGTGAAGGGCAATTCACCTCCATCAAACGTGCCCCTGCAGCCTCCATGGCATAGGCCACTGCCGCACAGGGCTACAGCATGGGCAAGACAATGGAGGCCTAACTTAGTAAGCCGACATGTCTTCCTCAGACCGTAAACCATTCCGCGGCTCCTCTTCTTCGGAGGCAGCCCCCCGCACAGACCGCACCAGTGGTCCCCGTCGTGACCGCAACGAGGGAGGCTTCGGCCGCTCAGAGCGCCCACGCTTCCAGCAAGAAGATCGCCGCAGTGCGGGCAGCGATCGCCCCCGTTTCAGCAATGACCGCAACGGTCCTCGCCGTGATCGTGATGAGGGTGGCTTTGGCCGCTCGGAGCGCCCACGTTTTAACGATGAGCGCCGTGCAGATCGCCCACGCTTCAATGAAGACCGTGGCCCACGTCGCGAAGGCGGCGACCGTCCGCACTTCAACAAGGAGCGCAGCGCAGGCGACCGCCCCCGTTTTGAGCGTGACGACCGCGCACCCCGCGGTGATCGCAAGTTCGGTGATCGTCCTCGCCGCGAAGAAGGCGGCTTTGGCCAGTCCGAGCGCCCACGTTTCAACAAGGAACGCAGCGCAGGTGATCGCCCCCGCTTTGAGCGTGACGACCGCGCACCCCGCGGTGATCGCAAGTTCGGCGATCGTCCTCGCCGCGAAGAGGGCGGCTTTGGCCAGTCTGAGCGCCCACGCTTTGACAAGCCGCGCAGCGAAGGTGACCGTCCACGCTTTGAGCGTGATGACCGCGCACCTCGCGGTGATCGCAAGTTCAGCGACCGTCCTCGCCGCGAAGAGGGAGGCTTTGGCCAGTCTGAGCGCCCACGCTTTGACAAGCAGCGCAGCGAAGGTGATCGCGCTCCACGTCGCGATGGCGATCGCCCCGCACGTAAATCCGGCTTTGGCAAAGGCCCTCGCCAGGACGGTCAGCGCGAGCAGCAGTTTGAGCGCTCATTCGAGGTCCGCGAAGGCGAGACACGCCGTGCCTTCAGCGGCATTCGTGCCTACCATGCACCTGCTGCACTGAAGGGCAAGGCTGCGCCTGTGAAGATCATTCGCCCTGAAGACAAGTTCGGCGATAAGAAATAAAAAAAGAGAGCGGCTAGCGCTAATGCCGTTCACTTAAGGTTTTCTGACCTGTTTGATGGGATAGCGTGACGGCACTTTTTTGACCACACGGGGGCATGTTCGCCCCCGTCGCTGTTTGGGGAGCAACCTCTCACTGAGCCTT
>JAEZZU010000049.1 GCA_023418355.1 Pseudomonadota bacterium
ACACGTGGGAGTCCACACGCACGCCGGGGCCACCAGGCATGTGCCACATGGTCACACGGCCGGGCGAAGGCATGAAGTTGTAGGGATCTTCCGCGTTGATACGGCACTCGATGGCGTGGCCATGCAGGCGGTTGTTGATTTCACGCTGGGTGAAAGGCAGCTTCTCACCTGCAGCAACCATGATCTGGGTGCGCACGATATCCACACCGGTAATGAACTCGGTCACAGGGTGTTCCACCTGCACGCGGGTGTTCATCTCGATGAAGTAGAACTCGCCGTTTTCGTAGAGGAACTCGAAAGTACCTGCACCGCGGTAGCCGATCTTCTTGCAGGCTGCCACGCAGCGCTCACCGACCTTTTCCACCAGACGGCGTGGAATGCCAGGAGCAGGTGCCTCTTCGATCACTTTCTGGTGGCGACGCTGCATGGAGCAGTCGCGCTCGCCCAGATACACGCCGTTCTTGTGCTGGTCGCACAGCACCTGGATTTCGACGTGGCGGGGGTTCTGGAGGAACTTCTCCATGTACACCGCAGGATTGCCGAAAGCGACGCCGGCTTCCGCCTTGGTCATCTGCACGGCATTGATCAGCGCAGCCTCGGTGTGCACCACGCGCATGCCGCGGCCACCGCCGCCACCTGCGGCCTTGATGATCACGGGATAGCCAATGGCCTTGGCAATGCGCTTGATCTGTGTGGGGTCGTCAGGCAGTTCGCCGTCCGAACCGGGCACGCAGGGCACGCCTGCCTTGATCATGGCCTGCTTGGCCGACACCTTGTCACCCATGATGCGGATGGACTCGGCAGTGGGGCCAATGAACTTGAAGCCGCTTTGTTCCACACGCTCGGCAAAGTCGGCATTCTCAGACAGGAAGCCGTAGCCGGGGTGAATGGCCTCTGCATCTGTGACTTCTGCCGCCGAGATGATGGCAGGCATGTTCAGATAGCTCAGAGGAGAAGGTGCGGGGCCAATACATACGGCCTCATCGGCCAGCTTGACGTACTTGGCGTCACGGTCTGCCTCGGAGTAGACCATCACGGCCTTGATGCCCATCTCGCGGCAAGCGCGCTGGATGCGCAGGGCGAACTCACCCCGGTTGGCAACCAAAATTTTCTTAAACATGGAGGTCCTCGTTGTTCACCGCCCCGTCAGGGGCGAATCGTTCATCTGTCCTGCCGGGGCAGGTCTGCCACCGGCCTGGGCAGATATCACTCGATCACGAACAGCGGTTGGCCGTATTCCACAGCTTGGCCGTTTTCGGCCAGGATACGAGTCACGGTACCGGACTTGTCAGCCTCGATCTCGTTCAAGATCTTCATGGCTTCGATGATGCACAGGGTGTCGCCTTCCTTGACCTGATCACCCACTTCGATGAAGGGCTTGGCTCCAGGGCTGGAAGAACGGTAGAAAGTACCTACCATGGGCGACTTCACTTGGTGACCAGCGTCCGCAGCAGGCGCTGGCAACTCTGCAGGAGCTGCAGCGGCAGCGGGAGCAGGGGCAGCGGCGGCTTGCACGGGTGCAGCAGCGGCTTGGACAGGGGCTGCAACAAATTGCTGCACCACATTGCCACCGCTCTTGACGATGCGGACTTTGCCCTCTGCCTCGGTGATTTCCAGTTCCGAAACGTTCGATTCGGACACCAAGTCGATAAGGGTCTTGAGTTTACGCAGATCCATGGAAGCTCCAACGGCTAAAACTAAATGAGGTCGCGAATTTACCCTAATTCCAGCCTTCTGCGCGCATTCCAAAACATTTTTCAATAACTTCGCCGAGGTTTTTTGATGTGGCGCTGTACATCAGCCCCTTATCTGCCTAGACCTGGGCGGCCCATTGCTGCAGATCCTGCGGTGAAAGTTCGCCGATTTTACGCTGTTGAAGCCGACCTTGCCCGTCAAATAGCAGACTGAAGGGCAAGCCTCCCTGGATGTTGCCCAGGCTGCGCGTCAGCGTCACACCACCAGTGCCGGTCAGCGCTACGGGGAAAGACAAAGGCTGGCGCTGCAGCCAGCGCTGCACCGATGCAGCCTGGTCTACCGCCAGTCCCAGCATTTGTACGCCCTGGCTGCCGCGCTGCGCCTGCTCCTGTGCAAAGCGGTCGAGCATGGGCAGCTCGCGCACACAGGGGGGGCACCAGGTAGCCCAGAAATTCACGAGCAAGGGCCGTCCGCGCAGGCTTTGCAAGGCCAGCATCTGCCCATCGGGCTGCTGCAGCTGCAGCGCCCAGAAGGCATCCACGGCTTCATCATTGCTGCGCATGTCACGCGTGGCCTGCCAGGCATAGACACCACCGCCGGCCACCGCCGCCAGCGCCACGCCACCCATCAGCCAGTGGCGGCGCTGCACTCCCTTGTTCGCACTCATTGCGCATCCTCCTGTGCCAGCAGCTTGCGCAGCGCTTCGATATCGCCACGCTGGGTGCGGCCCTGTCCATCAGACTTCAGGGCACCCCTCAGATCGTCATAGTCATAGACCATCAGATGCACGCCCACGGTTTCGCCCAGCGGCTTGCACAGGCTGCTGATGCTCAGCGCATCCACGGTCTCACCATTGAAGCCTGTGACCTGGGTCACGTCGTAGGACACGTTATGGTTGATCAGCGCAATCTCTGCCGACTTGGAGTCATCACAGAACAGCCCTATATAGATATCCGACATGCGCGTAGCCGTACCGCGCCAGACGGCTCCTGCCAGATGGGGACGAAACTCCTGCAGACGCTCCATCCACACCAGTGCCAGCTCGCGCAGGGCGCGCAGCTCCTGGGGCTGGGTGTCAGGGCAGAAGATGTCGATGTACTCGCGCACGGCCGCTTCCAGCGCATCGTTGTCCGGCAATGGCGTGCGCGCAGGCAGGCCCAGCTGCTTGACGGCGCGACGCTTGGCAGCACCCCATTCCAACCCCTCTTCCACCACCATGCGGGCAGCGGTCTGGGCAATTTCCTGGGTGGCAGAAGATGAATACATGGAGAAACCTCAGGGACGGACAAACCGTCATTATGGGAAAAGCCAGCAAGGCCCCGAACCAGAGCGCCTTACAGACGACCATTCGATATCAAAAACAGAGCACCTAGCGCTTGCAAATGCTTGATTTCATATATTTATGATGCCAAAACGCAATCATTGCAAGCGCTAGATGCTTCTTTTTTGAAAGCAACTTGGGACAAACGCTTGCAATCCGCCACGTACAGGCCCACAAAGCGCCGCAGACGCCGCCTTAGAATCCCTGATCATGCATATTCATATCTTGGGCATTTGCGGCACCTTCATGGGCGGTGTCGCCGCGCTGGCACGCGAAGCGGGTCATAAGGTCACCGGTTGCGACGCGGGGGTCTACCCGCCCATGAGCGACCAGCTGCAGGCCCTGGGCATTGAGCTGATCGAAGGCTATGGCACCGAGCAGCTGGCCCTCCAGCCCGACATGTTCGTGATCGGCAATGTGGTCAGCCGCGCACATCTGGCCGATGGCAGCCCCAAGTTCCCGCTGATGGAAGCCATTCTCGACCAGGGCCTGCCCTACACCAGCGGCCCCCAGTGGCTGAGCGAACATGTGCTGCAGGGTCGCCATGTGCTGGCCGTGGCCGGCACACACGGCAAGACCACGACCACGTCCATGCTGGCCTGGATTCTGGAATGCGCCCAGCTAACACCCGGCTTTCTGGTCGGCGGCGTACCGCTGGACTTTGGCGTTTCCGCCCGTCTGGGCCAGAAAGCACCTGAGCAGGAACGCCCCCTGTTTGTGATCGAAGCCGACGAATATGACACGGCCTTCTTCGACAAGCGCAGCAAGTTTGTGCACTACCGCCCGCGCACGGCCGTGCTGAACAACCTGGAATTCGACCACGCAGACATCTTCCCGGATCTGGCTGCCATCGAGCGCCAGTTCCACCACCTGGTGCGCACCGTGCCTTCGACAGGCCGCGTGGTGTTCAACGGGCTGGAAGAGGCACTGGCCCGCGTGCTGCACCAGGGTTGCTGGAGCGAGCAGCGCAGCTTTGGCGCAGCGGTGAGCGACTTCACGGCACAGGGCGAGCACCATGCCTTTGATGTGCTGCAGCAGGGCAAAAAGGTGGGCCGCGTCGAATGGACCTTGAGTGGTGAACACAACCAGCTCAATGCACTGGCCGCCATTGCGGCTGCCGAGCATGTGGGCGTGAGCCCCAGCGTCGCAGCGGATGCACTGAGCCGCTTTCAGAACGTCAAGCGCCGCATGGAGCTGCGCGGCACCGTGGCCAATATCCACGTCTATGACGACTTTGCCCACCACCCCACGGCGATTCGCACCACGCTCGACGGCCTGCGCCAGCGCGTGGGCCAGAGCCAGCGCATCCTGGCCGTGTTCGAGCCCCGCAGCAACACCATGAAGCTGGGCACCATGAAGGCACAGCTGCCATGGTCCCTCAAGGAAGCCGATCTGGCCTTCTGCCACACGGCCGGGCTGGACTGGAATGCGGCCGAAGCGCTGGAAGCACTGGGCGACGCAGCCTTTACCGCCGATTCGGTCGATGCCGTGGTGGATCAGGTGATGGCGCAGGTGCGCCCGGGCGACCACATCGTCTGCATGAGCAACGGCGGCTTTGGTGGCATCCATGGCAAGCTGCTGGCGGCGCTGCAGGCGCATTTCGGCACGCGCTGAGCACTGAACCGACAACAAAAAACCGACTGCGAACCAGTCGGTTTTTTTGTGGGTGCGGCAAAGCGTCAGTAGCTGACCGTCATGGCGGGCACATCGACCTTGATCAGCGGGCGCGACAGCACTGCATGCGCAGCGCGTGCATAGGCGTGAAACCAGGTAGCGTCAGAAAGACGGCCCACACCCGCTTCACGTGCCACCACCAGCACCTTGTCTGCCAGCAGCACCTTGCCACTGGGGCGCAGGGGCTCGCAGTCCAGCGAGGTGAACTGCTCATCGAGCCAGCGGCGTGCCTCTTCGTTGCCCATGGGGGCAAGCTTGTCCACATTGGCACGAAACTCCTGCTCGGCACTCCATTTCACAATGACTTCACTGATCATTTCCGGCCTTTCTTGGTCACTGGCAACCTTGTCCAACGATGGCTACAGCTTAGCGACAGCCCCCTGCAAAGTTAAGAGTGCTTGTACCTGAAATGCCACAAAAAGCACTGAAAAAATAAGAGCTAGCCACGCAGTACTGGCAAGCCCCAGGGGCAAAAGTCAGCCCAAAGACATTTGATAGCAGCAGCGGGCTTTGCAGCCCGCCTTTTCTACCCGTCTCAAGCGACCATCTGAGGTGCGGGGGCTGGCGCTTCTGCCAGCGTACGGCGTGTCTGTACGGACTGGGACAGCTGCTCCAGCACATCCAGCGTGTCGTTCCAGCCGATGCAGGCGTCAGTGATGCTCTGGCCATAGTTCAGGCCGCAGACATCATCCTGACCAGGGGTGAACTTCTGCGCCCCCGCCACCAGGTGGCTTTCCAGCATCACACCAAAGACCTGCTTGGAACCGCTGGCAATCTGCTGCGCGATGTCGGCGGCCACATCCTTCTGGCGCTCATGCTGCTTGAGGCTGTTGGCATGGCTGCAGTCCACCATCAGGCTGGGGTACAGACCGGCTTTTTCCAGATCGACACAGGCAGTGGCTACGCTGGCCGCGTCGTAGTTCGGCGTCTTGCCGCCGCGCAAAATGACGTGGCAGTCCTGGTTGCCCTTGGTGTGCACGATGGCCACCTGGCCGTTCTTGTGCACAGACAGGAAGTGGTGCCCCTTGCTGGCAGACTGGATGGCATCGGTCGCGATGCGGATATTGCCGTCCGTGCCGTTCTTGAAGCCGATAGGCGCCGAAATGCCCGAGGCCAGCTCGCGGTGTACCTGGCTTTCGGTGGTACGAGCGCCAATCGCGCCCCAGCTGATCAGGTCGCCAATGTACTGGGGCGAGATGACGTCCAGGAACTCGCTGGCGGCAGGCACGCCAAGGCGGTTGATGTCGATCAGCAGCTGGCGTGCAATGCGCAGGCCCTCGTCAATGCGGTAGCTGCCGTCCAGATAGGGGTCGTTGATCAGCCCCTTCCAGCCCACGGTGGTACGGGGCTTTTCGAAGTACACACGCATCACCACTTCCAGTGTGTCCTTGTACTGCTCACGCACATCGGCCAGGCGGCGTGCGTAGTCCAGTGCAGCCGCAGGGTCGTGAATGGAGCAAGGCCCCACGATGACCAGCAGACGGTCGTCCCCGCGGCCATGCATGATGTTGCTGATCGTGTGGCGTGTGTCACTGATCAGGCGCTCGGCAGGCGTGTTATGGATGGGGAAGAATCGAATCAAATGTTCGGGTGGAGGCAGCACGGTAATTTCCTGGATACGTTCGTCATCGGTTTGTCCTGTTTTGTGGTTGACCGAGCTGCGATACCAAGCTTCGCCATATTCATGTGCTGTCATATCTGCCTCTGTAGAGAAAGTGATGAGGTATAAAAAAACCGCCGGGCTTTTCAGCTGCGGCGGTATTTTTTGAGGGGTGTTCGTGTGTGCGAGTCTTTGCCTCTCATCCGCCATGGACCGAGAACCAAAAGTAAAAATAAAACGCGCTACGAACTTGCATAACCGAAGACTTTAACACCGGCGCGAGCAGTCCACAACATGCAAGCACCCACCAACTTCAGGAAAATTCCAAAAAACCAATAAATAAAGGCTGATTCCAGATCAGAAATCAGCCTTTATCTTTATTACTGCAGGAATCCTGCGAAAGTTATGAAATTACGCAGTACCACCTACGGTCAGTCCATCGATGCGCATGGTGGGCTGTCCCACACCCACAGGCACGCTCTGGCCTTCCTTGCCGCAGGTGCCCACGCCGCTGTCCAGGCGCATGTCGTTGCCAATGAGGCTGACTTTCTTCATGCACTCAGGGCCATTGCCCACCAGCGTCGCACCCTTGACGGGGTACTGGATCTTGCCGTTTTCCACCCAATACGCCTGGCTGGCAGAGAACACAAACTTGCCGCTGGTGATGTCCACCTGACCACCGCCAAAGTTGGTCGCATACAGGCCCTTCTTGATGGAGGCCACGATTTCCTGTGGGTCCTTGTCACCGCCGAGCATGTAGGTATTGGTCATGCGGGGCATGGGCAGGTGGGCATAGCTTTCGCGGCGGCCATTGCCCGTGGGCTTGACGCCCATCAGGCGGGCGTTCAGCGCATCCTGCATATAGCCCTTCAAGATACCGTCTTCAATCAGCACATTGGCCTGCGAAGGACAGCCTTCGTCGTCCACATTGAGCGAGCCACGGCGGTCTGCCAGCGTGCCATCGTCCAGAATGGTGACGCCCTTGGCCGCCACGCGCTCGCCGATGCGGCCGCTGAAGGCGCTGGAGCCCTTGCGGTTGAAGTCACCTTCCAGACCATGACCCACAGCTTCGTGCAGCAGCACGCCGGGCCAGCCCGAACCCAACACCACAGTCATTTCACCGGCAGGTGCAGGGCGCGAGTCCAGATTGACCAGGGCCTGCTCCACCGCTTCGTTCACGTAGGTGGTGATCTGCTCATCGCTGAAGTAGGCCAGACCGAAGCGGCCACCGCCGCCTGACGAACCCACTTCACGGCGGCCATTTTGTTCGGCAATCACGGTCACGGACAGACGCACCAAGGGACGCACGTCTGCCGCCAGTGTGCCGTCCGCACGCGCGACCATGACCACGTCGTATTCGCTGGCCAGACCGGCCATCACCTGCACGATGCGAGGGTCCTTGGCACGGGCCAGCTTTTCCACCTTGCCCAGCAGCTCCACCTTTTCGGTGCTGTTCATGCTGGCAATGGGGTCCACGCCGGGATACAGGCTGCGCGAAGATGCAATCTTGGCCTTGGGAATCTTGACCTTGCGCTGCTGCTGGCTGCTGGAGATGGCACGCACGGCACGGGCTGCGTCGAGCAGCGAGGCTTCGGAGATATCGTCGGAATACGCGAAAGCGGTTTTTTCACCGCTGACCGCGCGCACACCCACGCCCTGGTCGATGGAGAACGAACCTGTCTTGACGATGCCTTCTTCCAGACTCCAGCCCTCAGCGCGGGTGTACTGGAAATACAGGTCAGCATCATCGACCTGGTGTGCACGGATTTCCGCCAGTGCACGGGACAGATGGGTTTCATCCAGGCCAAAAGGCTCTAGCAGCAGTTGCCGGGCCGTGGCCAGGCGCTCGATGGTGGGTTCACGAGAGATCATGGCAAGCATTTTAGGCAGGCCGCCATGACCTCACTGCGCAACAGGCTCCCGCGACGTCATCACACCACAGCCTGCGCGCGACGCTGCGCCTCAGAGCGTGTGCTTGGGCTCCGCCATGGCCAGTCGCTGCGAGCGTGCCACAGACATCAGCACCCCCAGCGACAGGCCCAGCGTCACCATGGCCGTGCCGCCATAGCTGACAAACGGCAGAGGCACACCCACCACAGGCAGGATGCCGCTGACCATGCCCATGTTCACAAAGGCGTAGGTGAAAAAGATCATCGCAACGGCCCCGGCCATCAGACGGCCGAACAGGGACTGCGACTTGGCTGCAATGGCCAGACCACGCCAGACCAGCAGCAGAAAGCCCAGAATCAGCATCAGATTGCCGAACAGGCCGAACTCTTCGGAATACGCGGCAAAGATGAAGTCGGTGGTGCGTTCAGGAATGAACTCCAGGTGGGTCTGCGTGCCTGCCATGAAGCCCTTTCCCCAGATGCCGCCCGAGCCAATGGCGATCATGCCCTGAATGATGTGAAAGCCCTTGCCCAGCGGATCTCGCATGGGGTCGAGCAAGGTACACACGCGGGTGCGCTGGTAGTCGTGCAGGAAGTACCAGCTCATGCCGTCCTGGCACAGCCAGGGCTCATTCCAGATCAGCCAGGTAATGCCCACCGCCGCGAGCACCACGGGCGGCACCACCAGCTTCCAGGGCAGACCGGCAAAAAAGATCACTGCCAGACCGGCTGCCAGCACCAGCAGCGAGGTGCCCAGGTCCGGCTGCTTGAGAATCAGTGCCACAGGCAGCGCCAGCAGGGCAAAAGCAATCACAAAATCCAGCGCCTGCAGCACACTTTCGCGCCGGTGGAACCACCAGGCCAGTATCAGCGGGGCGGCAATCTTCATGATTTCCGAAGGCTGAATCACGACGCCCACATTCACCCAGCGCGTTGCTCCTTTTTTGGTGATGCCAAACAGCAGCACGGCCAGCAGCAGCAGCACGCCGACGGTGTACAGCGGCACCGCCACCATCATCAGCCGCTGCGGGGGAATCTGCGCCACCACAAACAGGATGCCTGCGGCCAGCAGCATGTTGCGCGCGTGATCGACAAAGCGCGTGCCATGGTCGTATCCTGCGGAATACATGGCCAGCAGCCCTATACCCGCCAGCCACGCGATGCACAGCAGCAAAAGCGGATCAAAGCCGCGGAACATCGGCAAGATACGTTGAAGAATATGGGGCTTATCGAATTCAGCGGACATAGCGTGCGATTATCTGCGCAGTGTCTGCGCCCGCGCCAAGCCACTTTTGTCTCCCCCTTCATTTTGTGAGGACCACCGCCACCATGCCCACCACCCATTTGCTGTACCTGCACGGATTTCGTTCCTCGCCCCAGTCGAACAAGGCGCGCACCATGGCGCAGTACGTACAGCAGCACCACCCCGAGGTGACATGGCTGTGCCCGCAGCTGCCGCCCTCGCCCAAGGAAGCCATGGACATGGTGATGGAAGCCGTCAAGGACTGGCCCAGCGAATCCATGGCTGTGATTGGCTCCTCGCTCGGCGGCTACTACGCCACCTGGGTGGCGCACCACAAGCACTGCAAGCTGGTGGTGCTCAACCCGTCCGTCTACCCGGACCGCACGCTCGAGCGCTACATTGGCGCGCAGACCAGCTGGCACAACCCCGACGAGGCCTTCTTCTTCAAGCCCGAATACATCCAGGAGCTGCGCGACATGGCGCTGCACAGGCAGGCCGCGCCGGGCGAGCAGCTGGGCATTTTTGCCAAGGGCGATGAAGTGCTGGACTGGCGCGAAATGGTGGCGCGCTACCCGCAGGCCAAGCAGATCATTCTGGAAGGGGGCGACCACGCCATCAGCGAATTTGACAGCCAGATGTCGCACGTGCTGGACTTTCTGGATCTGGCCTGAATCAAAAACATGAGCTGCCAGCGCTTGATAGACAATAGTTTTACATATAAAACATATGGAAACCAAGGCATAACCAGCGCTGGCAGCTCCTTTTTCAAAAGCACACATTCCACACTGCATTTTTCGAGGCGTGCAGCGCTCGGGGGAAATCTGCAGCGTGGGACAATCACCGCCCTATGCACGCATTGTTTGAAGATGCCGGTAAGTTTTTGGCCGGCCGTATCCTGTCTGAGGCCGATGCCTCCTCCCAAGTCGAGCTGGCCTCTGGCAAGCGCGTCAAGGTCAAGGCCGCCCACATCCTGCTCAAGTTTGAAAAGCCCGAGCCTGCCGTCCTGATGGCCGAAGCCGAGGCCATTGCCTCCACCATCGAGCTGGACCTGGCCTGGGAATTTGCCCCCGAAGAAGAATTTGGCTTTGCCGATCTGGCGCGCGACTACTTCTCGGACAGCGCCCCCAACACCCAGCAGATCGGCATGCTGTTTGCGCTGTATGGCGCACCCCACTATTTCCGCCGCGCTGGCAAGGGCCGTTTCCGCAAAGCGCCCGCTGAAATCCTGCAGCAGGCACTGGCCGCCATTGAAAAGAAAAAGCAGATCCAGGCACAGATTGATGGCTGGGCCCAGGAACTGGCCGCTGGCACTTGCCCCCAGCCTATTCGCGAGCAGCTGTACAAGATTCTGTTCAAGCCCGACAAGAACGCGCCCGAGTACAAGGCCGTAGTCGAAGCCAGCCGCAGCGCACAAAAAGCACCACTGGAGCTGCTGCAGGCCGCAGGTGCCATCGACTCGGCCTACCAGTTCCACTGGAAGCGCTTCCTGTTCGAGAACTTCCCCAAGGGCACGCGCTTCCCAGAGCTGACAGCGCCTCAGCCGCCCGAAGACCTGCCGGTGGCGAATGTGCAGGCGTATTCCATCGACGACTCCATGACCACGGAAATCGACGATGCGCTGTCCGTGCAGGGCCTGGGCACAGGCACCGTGACGCTGGGCATTCACATTGCCGCGCCCGGTCTGGCGATTGAACCTGGCTCGGATCTGGACAAGCTGGGGCGCAACCGCCTGTCCACGGTCTACATGCCCGGCTACAAGATCACCATGCTGCCCGACGAAGTCGTGCAGATCTACACACTGGACGAAGGCCGCGCCAACCCCGCTGTGTCGCTGTATGTGACCTATGACGAGGCAACGCTGGAAGTCAAGGACAAAGTCACCAAGCTCGAGCGCGTGCCTGTGGTGGTGAACTTCCGCCACGACAAGCTGGACCACATCGTGACCGAAGAGTGGCTGGCCGACCCCACGCTGGAAGTGGAAGGCACACCCGCCAATCTGGCCGAGCGCCGCCAGGAGCTGATGTTCCTGCACCGCCTGGCCAAGCAC
>JAEZZU010000202.1 GCA_023418355.1 Pseudomonadota bacterium
ATGGCGTCATAGGTACGGCCCACGGCATGCAGGCCCAGGTGCAGTTCACGAATGCCGGACTCGCACGCGCGCAGCAGTGCAAACAGGGCGGCATCTTCGGTTTGGTGGTGGAGCCGGTTGGCAGCAAGACCCAACAACATCGTCACATTTGTCCTTTTTCAAGCAGGGGCAGCTGTGCGCTGCCTACAGCGCACAAGCATAGGGGCAAACGATGACCTCAGGCATTCCGAGGTTGGATTTCTACGGAATCCATAGCTTGCAGCGCTTGCTGCATGGGCGCTGGAGCCCAATTTTTTTATGAATAACGTCTGCCCCAAGCGACACCACGCGCCCCACAAGTCTGCTAGCCTGCGCATGCTGCAGCGCAGCAGCGGCTTTTGTCTGTTCTGGATTTTCTATTCGTGTCTCAAACCTCTGCTACTACGGCGGCGGCACCGGCCGCCATGTCCCCTGTCTTCATCGTCGTACTGCTGGCCGTGCTGCTGGGCTTTCAGCCGCTGACCACAGATCTCTACCTGCCAGCCCTGCCGCAAATTTCGCAGCAGCTGCAGGCCACCGTGGCCCAGACCCAGACCACCTTCTACGCCATGGTCCTGGCCTTTGGCTGCTCACAGCTGGTGTGGGGGCCGCTGTCAGACCGCTTTGGCCGCCGCCCCATTCTGCTCACCGGCATTGCGCTGTATGCCCTCTCCGGCTTTGGCTGCATGCTGGCGCCTGACATGCCTATGCTGATCGCCATGCGCAGCGCCCAGGGCATGGCTCTGGGCGGCGTGGTCATGGCAGGGCGAGCCATCGTGCGGGATCTGTACCCGCCCGTAGAAGGTGCACACGTCATGTCCAAGGCACTGACTGGGCTGGGGCTGATTGCCTGCACCAGCCCCATCATGGGCAGCCTGCTGACCACCCAGTTCGGCTGGCGTGCCACCATGGCAGCCCTCGGCGTGGTGGGCATCATCGGCTGGCTCATGGTCTGGCTGCGCTTTCGCGAAAGCGTGCCGCAGCCCAACACGCAGGCACTGCAGCCACGCCTGCTGCTGCGCAGCTGGTCGCAGATACTGCGCCACCGCACCTTTTTGGCCTACACGGCCACCACCACCAGCTCCTATGGCAGTCTGGTGGTCTTTCTGACCGCATCACCTTTTGTCTTTATTCAGGTGCTGGGCTGGACGCCTGGGCAGGTCGGCTGGCTGCTGGCCTGCAACGGCATGCTCTACATCAGCGGCACCATCCTGTGCCGCAAGCTGCTGCAGCGCATTGGCCTGCGCCAGACCGTGGCCTTCGCAGGCTGTCTGGCCGTGGCCTGCGCCGCCATCTTGCTGGCGCTGGCGTTCAGCGATGTGCGCCAGGGCCTGCCCTATGCAGCCACCTGCATGCTGTTTTCCGTATCCCACGGCATCCAGCAACCCTGCGGGCAAAGCGGCGCCATCAGCCCCTTTCCACAGGCAGCGGGCATGGCTTCCGCGCTCAACGGCTTCATCATGATGCTGTTTGCCTTTGCCAGCGGGCAGGTGCTGGGCCGCAGCTTCAATGGCACTGTATACCCCTTGGTTTTCGGGCTGAGCTTCTGGTGCCTGTGCGCAGCCTTGGCATCATGGACGCTGGTGCGCCGCTATGGCGAGCCCGGCAGCCACTGATGCCTTCGATGCAGGCTGTCGCCCGGTTTGATTTGTTTGTTCCTGCTTGACCTTGACAGCCTCCCCTCACCCCCTGCCCTGCATCGCGATTGCAGGCCCTACTGCTTCCGGCAAAACCAATGGCGCACTGGCACTGGCTGCCGTGCTGGCACAGCGTGGCCAGGCCAGCGAAATCATCAGCGTGGACTCCGCCCTGGTCTATCGCGGCATGGACATTGGTACGGCCAAGCCCACCCCAGAAGAACAGGCGGCTGTCCCCCACCACCTGATCGACATCATTGACCCCCTGCAGTCCTACAGCGCTGCAGAGTTTGTGCAGGACACGCAGCGCCTGGTCGCAGAGATTCGTGCACGCGGTGCCATCCCCCTGCTGGTGGGTGGCACCATGCTGTACTTCAAGGCCCTGTTCGACGGCATTGATGCAATGCCCGCCGCCGATCCTGAAGTACGTGCCAGGCTCGATGCCCAGGCGGCCGAAATCGGCTGGCCCGGCATGCATGCGGAACTGGCCAAGGTAGACCCCGAAACCGCTGCCCGTCTGGCCCCTGGCGACAGCCAGCGCATCCAGCGTGCGCTGGAGGTCTGGCATGTCTCCGGCCAGCCACTGTCGAGCTTTCACCAGGCAAAAAAGAGAGCTGCTGAGGCAGGCCCTGCCTTCGATTGCACGCTTTTTTCTCTGGAACCCAATGACCGTGCCTGGCTGCATGCACGCATTGCGCAGCGCTACGAAAGCATGCTGAGCGCTGGCTTTATTGATGAAGTCAAGGCCCTGCGCGCACGTGGCGACCTGAACCCTGACCTGCCCAGCATGCGCTGTGTGGGCTACCGCCAGGTCTGGGAAGAGCTGGACTGGCAGGAGCGCAAGGACACGCCTGAGATCAACCTGCACCTGGTGCGCGAAAAAGGCATTGCCGCCACACGCCAGCTGGCCAAGCGCCAGATCACCTGGCTGCGCAGCATGCCCCAGCGCCACACCATTGCCTGCGATGACCCGCTGGCCACCATGAAGCTGGTGGAAGCGGCCCTGCGCTGCCTGCCTCAGGCCTGAAGCACTGCAGCCCCGCCAGGGCGCATGACAGCTGCTTACGACTGCTGCGCCAGATATGGTTTAGCCTGCGGGCAAAGGAGTTTGCCCATGCACACACGCTATCTGGCCATTCTGGCCCTTGTCCTCACCGCAGCCCTGAGCGGCTGCGCCTCTTCTGGCAACTACCAGCCCAGCGAGACTTCTGCCGGTTCCTCCAGCGGCATCACCGTCTACGGGGAAATTGATGCCAGCGTGGGCCGCGTGCGCTGATGTCTGGTCGCTGATTCTGGGATACGGGTGCGCTGCGGCCTATTCCTTGCGTTCATAGGGAATGCCGTTGCGCTCCAGAATTTTTTCCATGAGCACGGTGTACAGCGGTCTGCCACCCAGCCACTGGGCCACGATGGTCGCACCCAGGCAGGTGATGATCATGGGCAGCAGCAGCGTGTAGCTGGCCGTCATCTCCAGCACCAGCACCGCCCCCGTCAGCGGGGCACGCACCGTGGCTGCAAACAGCGCGCCCATGCCTGCGATCACGAACGAGCCCACCTGCAGCTGGCTTTCCGGGAACAGCATGTCGACCACATAGCCAAAGATGCCACCAAAGCTGGCGCCCAGCGCCAGCAGAGGCGAAAAAATGCCACCCGCCGCGCCGGAGCTGAAACTGATGGTGGACGTCAGAAACCGCAGCACAAACACCAGCATCAGCAGGCCCAGGCCAATCTGTCCGGCAGACACCTGGTGCACTACGTCAAAACCGCCCCCCACAGCCTGCGGCAGGTACAGCCCAAACAGGCCACAGCATCCGCCAATAAAGGCACCTGTAAGCACAAAGCGCAGCAGGCTGCCTTGGTAGAAGTCCAGAAACTTCTGCTGCAGCCACAGCAGCAGCTTGTTGAAGCCAATACCGATCACGCCAAACAGCAGGCCCAGCAGCAGATACAGCCACAGCGTGCTCTGGGCAGGCATGTCATACGTGCCCAGCAGCAAGATGGGCGACTGGCCGCTGACGATGCGGCAGGCAATCGTGGCCATGACCGCACCCACAAACACGGCCTTGACCGAGATGAGGTTGTAGTTGAACTCCGAGCGCATCTCTTCGATCACGAAGAGGATGCCAGCCAGCGGCGCGTTGAAGGCCGTGGTCAGTCCCGCGGCAGAACCTGCAGCCAGCAGGGTGTGGCGGGTTTCCCTGTCTTTGACGCCTCCGGCATCCGCCACCATCTGGCCGATGTTGGCCCCCAGCTGTACAGTAGGTCCTTCCCGGCCCAGCACCATGCCCGAGCCCAGACTGCCCACGCCGCCCAGAAACTTCACCGGAATCACCCGCCACCAGCGTACGGGGCGCAGGTCCTGCATGGAGGCCTCAATCTCCGGAATGCCGGAGCCACCCGTCTCTGGCGCAAAGCGCTTGACGATGTAGTAGGACGCACCCGCCAGCAGTGCAGACACGACAAACGTGGCAGCAATCACGGCATAGGTGTTGGAGAACCACTGATCCACCCAGACCGAACGCTGGCTGAACACCCAGCTGGTGGCCTTCTCAAAGAACACGCCCACAAAGCCCACCAGCGTGCCTATGACCAGAGAGAGCAGCACCGTCTTGATGGCAAGTTTTTCTGTGGCTTTGAGCTGTATCGGGTGAGGCATGAGCTTCCTGGTGGACATGGCAATGCAGACAGGCTGTGCAGAGGCCGCCATCATGGCTGTACCGCTGCGCAGGTACAGCACTTATAACGCAAGAAAGCTATCCCTTTGGGCTTGCCCCCGGCAGCAGCGGCCTGGACGCACGCTGGGACTGGCGGCGCATGCGCTGCTCAAACTTGCGCAGTTCCTTGTCGTTGCGGCGGATGTGGATCGACAGCCAGTCCCGCAGCAGAGCCGACAGCTGGGCCGCCACCGTGATGTGCCCGGCATCGTGCTGGCGCTGCAGCTCGTACAGGCGCTGCATGAATTCCTCATGCCCCTGCTTGTGCGGGAGCAGATCGGGAAAGCCTTTTTGTTCCAGCAGCAGTTCCTCCCGGCGCAGATGCTCACGGGTGCTGTCAATGGCGCGGCGCAAAATGCTGCCCACCACCTGACGGCCCATGCCACGGCTGGTGGCTGTATGCAGCTCGTTGACCAGATCCACCAGCAGCCTGTGGTCCTGATCGATTGCGCCACCGTCATCGATCGCCATGTCATCTGCCCACTCGAAATACGCCATTTGCTCTCACCTTGTTGCACAAAAGGTGCCCCGAAGGTGTTGCCCTGACAGCGCCACCGGATCTGCACCCGCAGCGCAGTGTCCGCCTGCACCGCACGCACACCTTGATGCGCCGCAAACTCTGCACACCGCCCTCTGGCTGCCAGCACGCCCACATGCCAGATCAGCGCTGCATGCAAACAAGTACTCGCTTTCCGCGCATGCCCTGTGTCTGCCAAGCAGGTGGCAAGATGCAATCAAAAAAAATAGCTGCCAACGCTTGCTGGATAAGCGTTAGCAGCCATTTTTATAACAAATGCAAACTGTGTCGCTGGAGCGACAGTGCCTGCCTCAATCCCGGCGCAGGTGCAGCGCCTTGAGCCTGTCCAGCCGCTCTTGGAAGGCCTGGCGCTGCTTCTCGCGCACCAGTCCCTGCTCGAACTTGCGCAGCCCCTTGTCGCTGCGGCGGATGTGAATCGACAGCCAGTCCCGCAGCACCGTAGACAGCCGTGCCGCCACCGTGATGCCGCCGCTGTCCAGCTGCGCCTGCAGGCTGTAGAGGCTGTCCACAAAACGCTGGTGGCCGATCTTGTGCTTGTCCAGATCGGGAAAGCCTTTTTGCGCCATCAGCTCTTCTTCGCGCCGCAGATGGTCGCGTGTGGTCACGATGGTGCGATTCAAAATGCTGGCCACCACCTCACGGCCAGCACCACGGCTGGTGGCGGAGTGCAGCTCGTTGACCAGCGCCACCAGTACCAGATGGTCCTGGTCAATCGGGCCGCCACCGTCAATCTCCATGTCATCCGCCCACTCGAAATAAGCCATCTCTGCCTCTCCTTACGCCGCCAGCAGGGGCTGCTGTCGGGAATGCTTGAACACGCTCACCGCATGCACCAGATTGCGCGCCTGTGCATCCAGGGACTGTGCAGCCGCTGCCGCTTCTTCCACCAGCGCGGCGTTCTGCTGGGTCACGGTATCCATCTGCATCATGGCCTGCTTGATCTGCTCGATGCCGTAGGACTGGTCCTGGCTGGCCTCGCTGATCTCGTTCATGATGTCCGCCACACGGCGCACGCTCACCACGATTTCATCCATGGTGCTGCCAGCTTTTTCAACCAGCTCGCAGCCCGTATCCACGTTTTCCACGGAGTCCGTGATCAGCTGCTTGATCTCCTTGGCTGCGGCAGCCGAGCGCCCGGCCAGCGCACGCACCTCACCGGCCACCACGGCAAAGCCACGGCCCTGCTCACCGGCACGTGCCGCTTCCACCGCTGCGTTCAGCGCCAGGATATTGGTCTGGAAGGCAATGCCATCAATGATGCTGATGATGTCCGCAATCTTGCGCGAAGAGCTGTTGATGGCCTCCATGGTGTGCACCACTTCACCCACCACATTGCCACCGCGCACCGCCACCTGAGAGGCCGATTCCGCCAGATCTGCCGCGCGCTTGCCGCTGGCAAAGTTCTCCTGCACGGTGGTGGCCAGCTCCTGCATGGCGGCAGATGTCTGCTCCAGCGCACTGGCCTGCTCTTCGGTGCGGCTGGACAGGTCCAGATTGCCCATGGCGATCTGCGAAGTGGCCGTGGCAATCGCGTCGCTGCCATTGCGCACTTCGCTGACGATGCCCGACAGGCTTTGCGTCATGCGCTGCAGGGCATGCAGCAGCTGCCCGGTTTCGTCCATGCGGCGAATCTCGATCTGGTGGTCCAGCTCACCTTCCGCTACCGACTCGGTCACCTCCACCGCACGGCGCATGGGCACGGTGATGGACAGCGTAATGCGCCATGCCATCAGGCTGCCCACTGCCAGCGCCACCAGGCCAATACCCCACATCAGCAGGTGCGAACTGGCAGCCATGGCCTCGGCATCGTGCCCGGCCTGCAGGGCAATCTCTTTTTCCAGTGCAGCCAGCTTGTCTGCGTTCTGCTGCACCACGCCCAGATGCACCAGCGTCTGCGTCTTCAGTTCCTGGGCTGCGGCTTCGTCCTGTCCAGCATCGAGCAGCTCATAAAAACGCGTCTGCGACGCCACATACTTCTGGCGAGCCTGCTCAATCTGCTCCAGCAGGCTCAGCGCCTGGCGGTGCTTCACATGGGTCTGCAGAAACTTCACGGCATTCACAAATGCATCGCGGCGCTCCACGATCTCCTGGCGCAGCTGCTGGCGCTCGGCAGGCGTGCTGATCATCTGCTGCATGGTGCGCTTGGCGTTGGAGGCGGCAATCTCACTCAAGGCATTGGCCGCATCAGACTTGCCCCACTCGACATCAATAATGTGGTGGGTGGTCTGCGTCAGCGTGCCAATGCGCTGCGCGCCGACCAGCATCACGCACAGCAGCAGAAACAAAATCACACCAAACGCCAGGCCCAGACGGGTACCAATACGCATGCTGGATGCTGGCCGGGATGCAGCCGAAGAAAGCGCTGAAGAAGCGGAAGAAATACGGAAAGTCATGGGGGCGCACATCGCGTCATTGCTGGCAGCGCGGCAAGCCCTTGCCTGCAGCCAGAAACAAAAATGCCTGCTATGCAGGCTACGTGCGCGTACGTTACAGCAAGGTACTTTGATGCTCACAATTCCCTAGCAAACCACCCTCCCATAAGGCGCATGCCCTGCATGCCTGCATGGTGCTTTCCGCCGCCACAGCACATGCATTAAGTGAGTACACGCTGCCAATACATGGACTGCTGAACTTCAGACCCTGCCGCCAGCCTGTGCAGGCCTGCTCTGGCTACTGCTTGCCAATGCAGAACACCCTGCTATCAAAAACATATAGATGCGACGCAGTGCACGTTGCTGCAATGCAACATTTTGTTGCAGTCAGGGATGGGGTTCCGGTGGCTGCGGACAGGCATAAAAAACCGCCGGAGGGTACTCCGGCGGTTTTTCTGGCAAAGCTGCAGTGCTGTCTTACTGGCCGCTGTGTGCGATTTCCTGCTCCACTTCGGCATACACCTGCTGCACACGCTCGGAAGGGGGCTTGCCCAGCCAGCTCACCACCACGATGGCGATGGACGAGAACACAAAACCGGGCACGATTTCATACAGATTCAGCCAGCCGTACTGCTTCCACACCAGCACCGTCACCGCGCCCACCAGCATGCCTGCCAGCGCGCCGTTGCGGGTCATGCGCTTCCACAGCAGGGAGAACAGCACGATGGGGCCAAAGGCCGCACCAAAGCCGGCCCAGGCGTAGCTCACCATGCCCAGCACCTTGGAGTTGGGGTCCTGCGCAATCAGGATGGCAATCACGGCAATCGCAAACACCATGGCACGGCCAAACCACACCAGTTCCTTTTCACCAGCTCGCTTGTTCAGGAACTGCTTGTAGATGTCCTGCGTCAGCGCGCTGGAGCACACCAGCAGCTGGCACGACAGCGTAGACATCACCGCAGCCAGCACGGCAGCCAGCAGCACACCGGCAATCCAGGGGTTGAACAGCAGCTTGGCCACTTCCAGGAACACGGTCTCGGCATTGGCGTTCACCGCACCAGCCATCTCAGGGCGCGAGCCAAAGTAGGCAATCCCGAAGAAGCCCACGGCCACAGCACCACCCAGACACAGAATCATCCAGGTCATGCCAATGCGGCGTGCGTTGGGAATGGTCTTGACCGATTCCGCTGCCATGAAGCGCACCAGAATATGGGGCTGGCCAAAGTAGCCCAGCCCCCAGGCCAGCAGCGAGGCGATGGCAATGAAGCCATGGCCCTTGAGCATGTCAAACGCGCCCTCGCGCGCCGTGGCAATCACATCCATGGAAGCGCTCACGCCGCCATCGGCATAAATCACCATCAGCGGCGCCAGAATCAGGGCGGTAATCATCAGTGCGGCCTGGATGGTGTCCGTCCAGCTCACGGCCAGGAAGCCGCCAATGAACACATAGGCCATGGTGGCCAGCGCCCCCACCCACAGCGCGGTCTGGTAGTCCATGCCGAACATGGATTCAAACAGACGCGCCCCCGCCACCACGCCCGAAGCGCAGTAAATCGTGAAGAACACCAGAATCACCAGCGCCGTCACGATGCGCAGCAGGCTGCTCTGGTCGTCAAAGCGGTTGGTGAAATAGTCGGGCAGCGTCAGCGCATTGCCCACCTTCTCGGTATAGACGCGCAGACGTGCCGCCACAAAGCGCCAGTTCAGCCACGCGCCCATGCACAGGCCAATGGCAATCCAGGCTTCAGACAGGCCAGAGAGGAACACCGCACCCGGCAGGCCCATCAGCAGCCAGCCGCTCATGTCTGACGCGCCTGCCGACAGCGCAGTCACCACGCTGCCCAGGCTGCGCCCGCCCAGGATGTAGTCCGAGAGATTGCTGGTCGCGCGGTAGCCCATCCAGCCAATCAGCAGCATGCCGATCAGGTAGATGGCAAACGTCACCAGCGTGGGTGTATTTGCAGTCATTGTTCTCTGTCCTCCAGTGTTGTCATGGCAAAGGGCCTTGCTCACACCCGCTCTGCAGCCACTGCCTCAGGCAGTACCCGCAAACAATTTGCCACCATCACCACGGACAGAAGAAATCCCAGCAAGAGCGTTCACATGCCCTGCACACCCGGCTTTTTTGCCGCTCCCTCATGCCGCCATGCGCCATCCAGTGAGCCTGCACAAGCCTGTGCAAACCGGAGATTGGAACAGGTGTTACCAAGTCATTCCCGGTGCAGCCTGTATGCCGCCTTACGCCCATGGGGAATTGGTGCTTGCTCACATACTGGCACAGCGCCTGCGGCAGGTCTGTAACTTCTGGCAGCAAGCACCCCTATGCACACCTGAGCGCGGCAATTTCTGTACAGTCTGGACCCTTACAGCCCGGCACACACCATGAATCCAGATCTGAACGAACGTCTCTCCGAACTCAAGAAAATCGAACTGTGCGACGCCTGCGCAGGCATTCAGCGCAACTGGCGCAAAGCACCCGGCCACGTTGAGCTGACCCAGGGCAGCAACTACAAGCGCGAACGCGAAACCGGCACGGTCACCGTCACACGCTATGTGTGCGAGCGCTGCGGCACCAACTGGGAATACGAGAACGATAAGAACAATATGC
>JAEZZU010000207.1 GCA_023418355.1 Pseudomonadota bacterium
GGGGCATTCGGCCTGAACTGTGGTCAAATTATAGGTTTCACCGAGGCGCGGGCGCGCCTTGGCGCTGTTCAAGCTAGAGGTTGCATATTTCCATGAAAACCGTCCAAAAATCCGCAAAGCTGGCCCATGTTTGTTATGACATCCGGGGGCCGATCATGGACGCGGCCAAACAGATGGAAGAAGACGGCCACAAGATCATCAAGCTCAACATCGGCAATCTGGCCGTGTTCGGTTTTGATGCGCCGGAAGAAATCCAGCAGGACATGATCCGCAACCTGCCCAACTCGGCAGGCTACTCGGACAGCAAGGGCATTTTCGCGGCGCGCAAGGCGGTGATGCACGAAACCCAGCGCCAGGGTGTCAAGGGCGTGACGCTGGACGACATCTATCTGGGTAACGGCGCTTCGGAGCTGATCAGCCTGGCCACCAACGCACTGCTGGACAACGGTGACGAGCTGCTGCTGCCTGCCCCTGACTATCCACTGTGGACTGCTGCCACCAGCCTGTCCGGCGGCACCCCCGTGCACTACATCTGCGACGAAGCCAATGGCTGGATGCCCAGCCTGGACGACATTCGCGCCAAGGTCACACCCCGTACCAAGGGCATTGTGGTCATCAACCCCAACAACCCCACCGGCGCGCTGTACTCCAGGGAGCTGCTGCTGGGCATCATTGAGATTGCCCGCGAGCATGGCCTGGTGATCTTTGCCGACGAGGTCTACGACAAGGTGCTGTATGACGACGTCAAGCACACACCGCTGGCCACCCTGTCGCAGGACGTGTTGACCATCACCTTCAACTCGCTGTCCAAGGCCTACCGCTCCTGCGGCTACCGCGCGGGCTGGATGGTGATCTCGGGCGACAAAAAGCCTGCCAAGGATTACATCGAGGGCCTGAACATGCTCTCGAACATGCGCCTGTGCGCCAATGTGCCTGGCCAGTGGGCCGTGCAGACCGCGCTGGGCGGCTACCAGTCCATCAACGATCTGGTCTGCGAAGGCGGCCGTCTGCGCAAGCAGCGCGACCTGGCCTGGGAGATGATCAACGCCATCCCCGGCGTGAGCTGCGTCAAGCCCCAGGGTGCGCTGTACATGTTCCCGCGCCTGGACCCAGAGATCTACCCCATCCAGAACGACCAGGACTTTTTCCTCGAAGTGCTGCAGGAAACCAAGGTCATGCTGGTGCAGGGCACGGGCTTTAACTGGCCCCATCCCGACCACTTCCGCATCGTGTTCCTGCCGCATGAGGCAGACCTGCGCGAAGCCATCAACCGACTGGCTAACTTCCTGGCCAAGTACCGCCAGCGCCATGGCACGGACAAGCTGCTGAACAAGCCAGCAGGCAAGGCCAAGAACAAGGCAGAGGCGGCAGCCTGAGATTTTTTGATAGCTGCAAGCGCAGACCCCATAAGCGCTGCAGCCACTTTTGACGTAGAAACTAAAGAGACTTATGAAACCGATCCAAGTAGGCCTGTTGGGCATTGGCACCGTGGGTAGCGGCACATTCAACGTGCTGCAGCGCAACCAGGAAGAGATTCGCCGTCGTGCGGGTCGTGGCATTGAGATTGCCATGGTGGCCGACTTGGACACGACACGCGCCAAGCAGGTCGTGGGCGATGCCGCCAAGGTGGTGGGCGATGCCCGTGAAGTCATTGCCAACCCCGACATCGACGTGGTGGTGGAGCTGATCGGCGGCTACGGCATTGCCAAGGCGCTGGTGCTGGAAGCCATTGCCGCTGGCAAGCATGTGGTGACTGCCAACAAGGCGCTGCTGGCTGTGCACGGCACGGAAATCTTCAAGGCGGCAGCCGAGAAGGGCGTGATCGTGGCCTATGAAGCGGCGGTGGCCGGTGGTATTCCCATCATCAAGGCGCTGCGCGAAGGCCTGACCGCCAACCAGATCCAGTGGGTGGCAGGCATCATCAACGGCACGACCAACTTCATCCTGTCCGAAATGCGTGACAAGGGCCTGGACTTTGACGTTGTTCTGAAGGAAGCGCAGCGTCTGGGCTATGCCGAAGCTGACCCCACCTTTGACATCGAGGGTGTGGACGCTGCCCACAAGGCCACCTTGATGAGCGCGATTGCCTTTGGCATTCCTGTGCAGTTTGACAAGGCCTATGTGGAAGGCATCACCAAGCTGACCTCGACCGACATCAAGTACGCCGAACAGCTGGGCTACCGCATCAAGCTGCTGGGCATCACCAAGCGCACCGACAAGGGCGTGGAGCTGCGCGTGCACCCCTCGCTGGTGCCTACCAAGCGCCTGATCGCCAATGTGGAAGGTGCGATGAACGCCGTGGTGGTGCATGGCGACGCCGTGGGCACCACGCTGTACTACGGCAAGGGTGCAGGCTCTGAGCCCACCGCTTCGGCCGTGATTGCCGACCTGGTCGATATCGCCCGCATGGATGGTTCCGACCCCGCACACCGCGTGCCTGCGCTGGCCTTCCAGGCCAACACCCTGGCAGCTGCGGGCAACGAACTGCCTGTGCTGCCCATGGCCGACGTCGTCACCAGCTACTACCTGCGCATCCGTGTGGCGGACGAAGCAGGCGTCCTTGCCAAGATCACCACGCTGCTGGCCAATGCCGGCATCAGCATTGACGCTGTGTTGCAGCGCGAAGCCGATGAAGTGGGCGGTGAAGGCTCGAACCAGACCGACCTGATCATCCTGACGCATGACACCCGCGAAGGTGACATGGACAAGGCACTGGCTGAAATCCAGGGCCTGCCCACCGTGCTGGCACCTATCACCCGCATCCGTAAAGAAGAGCTGAACTGATGCTGTACCTCTCGACCCGCGGTCATGCGGACCGCAAACGCTTTTGCGACATCCTGCTCGAAGGTCTGGCCCCCGATGGCGGCCTGTACCTGCCTGAGCACTACCCGCAGATCGACGATGCCAAGCTGACCCAGCTGCGCACCGTGCTGGCTGAGCAGGGCTATGCGGCGCTGGCGTATGAAATCCTGTCGCTGTACATCGACGACATTCCGTCCGACGATCTGCGCGCCCTGTGCGCCAAGACGTACACCAAGGAAGTGTTCGGCACCGACGCCATCGTGCCCGTGCGCCAGCTGGAAAACAATCTGTACATCGAAGCCCTGTCCAACGGCCCCACACTGGCCTTCAAGGACATGGCCATGCAGCTGCTGGGCAATCTGTTCGAGTACGAGCTGAACCGCCGTGGCGAAGAACTGAACATCTTGGGCGCGACCTCGGGCGACACCGGCAGCGCGGCCGAATACGCCATGCGCGGCAAAAAGGGTGTGCGCGTGTTTATGACCAGCCCCCACGGCCGCATGAGCCCCTTCCAGCAGGCCCAGATGTTCTCGTTGCAAGACGAAAACATCCACAACCTCGCCATCGAAGGTGTGTTTGATGACTGCCAGGACATCGTCAAGGCCGTCTCGAACGACCACGCCTTCAAGGCCAAGTACAAGATCGGCACCGTCAACTCCATCAACTGGGCACGTTTGCTGGCACAGGTGGTGTACTACTTTGCGGGCTATCTGCAGGTTACCAAGCACAACTTCGGAAAGGTGAGCTTCACCGTGCCCAGCGGCAACTTCGGCAACATCTGCGCAGGCCATGTGGCACGCCAGATGGGCCTGCCGATTGCGCAGCTGGTGGTGGCGACCAATGAAAACGATGTGCTGGACGAGTTCTTCCGCACGGGCGTGTACCAGGTGCGCGGTTCGGCCAACACCTATGAGACATCGAGCCCCTCGATGGACATCTCCAAGGCCAGCAACTTTGAGCGCTTCATCTTTGACCTGGTCGGCCGCAACGGCGAGCGCACACGCCAGCTGTTTGCCGAAGGCGTGGCCAAGGATGGCAAGTTCGACCTGAGCCGCGATGAAGTCTTCCAGGACGCGGCCATGAAGTACGGCTTTGTCAGCGGCAAGAGCACGCATGCCGACCGTTTGGCTACCATCAAGGACTGCTACGAGCGTCTGGGCCAGATGATTGACACCCACACCGCCGATGGTGTGAAGGTCGCGCGTGAGCGCCTGCGTGCCGAGCCCATGATCGTGCTGGAGACCGCACTGCCCATCAAGTTTGCCGCCACGATTGAGGAAGCACTGGGCCGCCAGCCCGAGCGTCCTGCCAAGTTTGAAGGCATTGAAGCCCTGCCAAAGCGTGTGCAGGTCATGCCTGCGGACGTGGAAAAGGTGAAGGCCTATATTCAGCAGCACTGTGATTGAGTACTTGCAGAGCTTGTAAAAAGATAGCTGCCAGCGCTGGTATCTATTAGTTTTTCCGTACAAATGTATTGAAAACCTTGATAAATACAGCGCGGCAAGCTCTGATTTTTGAAGCTCTGCAGGCTTGCACACATGGACGGCGCTTGTCACCCAAGCGCCGTTTGTTATTGGGAAGAAAGCGCACACCATGAAAGCTCTGGGCTTTGCCGCTTACTCCGGCATGGGCAAGACCACCTTGCTGGAACAACTGATCGCCGCGCTGCGCGCGCGCGGGCAGCGTGTCTCGACCGTCAAGCATGCCCACCATGATGTGGACATCGATATTCCGGGCAAGGACAGCTGGCGCCACCGCCAGGCCGGAGCGTCGGAAGTGCTGCTGGTCTGCGACAGGCGCCTGGCGCTGGTGCGTGAATTTGCGCAGGAGCAAGACCTCGATGTGCATGCCATGCTGGCCGAGCTGCGCAGCGATGTAGATTGGGTGCTGGTAGAAGGCTTCAAGCACGGCGACCTGCCCAAGGTGGAAATCTGGCGTGCGCCCGATCCCACCAGCGGCAAACCTGCCAAGCCGCTGCGTTTTCCCGAGGACCCGCATGTGGTGGCGCTGGCAACCGATGACGCCGCAGCCTTGCCCGTGCAGCCACCTGCGCACATCACGCTGCTGGATTTGAACCAGCCCGCGCAGATGGCCGACTGGATGCTGGCCAACGCCGCACGTTTTGAATACCAGGCCCCACAGGGCCAGACAAGCAACAAGGAGTAATCCACATGATGACGACTTTGGATGAAGCGCTGGCCGCCGTGCTGGCACAGGCCGAACCCCTGGGTGTGGAGCAGGTGGATTTGTTCAACGCCGACGGCCGCGTGCTGCGCGCCGACTGCATCTCTGCCCTGCAGGTGCCGCCGCAGGACAACTCCGCCATGGACGGCTATGCCGTGCGTGCCGCAGACATCACCGCCGCTGGCGTGGCACTGCCTGTGAGCCAGCGCATTCCCGCAGGTCATGTGGGCACGCCACTGCAGCCCAGCACCGTGGCCCGCATCTTTACCGGCGCACCCGTGCCCCCCGGCGCGGACGCGGTGCTGATGCAGGAAGACACGCAGGTGCTCGAAGACGGCCGCGTGCAGTTCCATGCGATTCCTAAGCTCGGCCAGAACATCCGCCGTGCGGGTGAGGACATTGCCCTGAACAGCACCGTGCTGGCCCAAGGCATGCGCCTGACACCTGCAGCCGTGGGGCTGGCCGCCAGCATTGGCATGGCCGAGCTGCCCGTAGGCCGCAAGCCCCGCGTGGCGCTGTTCTCCACGGGCGATGAACTGGTGTTGCCCGGCACCGTCGCGCCGCAGGACATGCGCCCCGGCAGCATCTACAACAGCAACCGCTACTTCCTGCGTGCGCTGCTGCAGCGCCTGGGCTGTGAGGTGGTGGACGGTGGCATCCTGCCCGACAACCTGGAGCAGACCGCAGCAGCTATTCAGCAGGTGGCGCAGGAATGCGATCTGGTGCTCTCCAGCGCCGGTGTGTCAGTCGGCGAAGAAGACCACGTCAAGCCTGCGGTGGAGCAGCAGGGCGAGCTGAATCTGTGGAAGATCGCCATCAAGCCCGGCAAGCCTTTTGCCTATGGCAAGGTGTTCCGCAACGGCAAGGATGCATCCGGCGGTGTGGCGCACTTCATGGGCTTGCCTGGCAATCCAGTCTCGAGCTTCATCACCTTCCTGCTGCTGGTGCGCCCCTTTGTGCTGCGCCTGCAGGGTATGCAAGATGTGGCTCCCAAGGCGATTGAAGTCACAGCCCAGTTTGACTGGCTCAAAAACGAAAAGCGCCGCGAATTCCTGCGCGCGCGCCACACCGGCAACGGCGGGCTGGAGCTGTTTGGCAACCAGGGCTCGGGTGTGCTGACCTCCACAGTCTGGGGCGATGGTCTGATCGACAACCCGCCGCTGACGCAGATCCGCAAGGGTGACACCGTGCGCTTTATTCCGTTCACCGAATTGATGTAAGTTGGCGAGGAATACATCTATGAATATCACTGTTCGATACTTCGCCTCCATCCGCGAGGCCATGGGCACCAGCAGCGAAGCGCTGGATACCACCGCCACCACCGTGGGTGCCTTGCGCGAAGAATTGATGGCGCGCAGCGAAGCGGCAGCTCATGCGCTGGCCCACGGCAAGGCCGTGCGCATGGCGCTGAACCAGGAGATGTGCAGCGGCGATGCCTTGCTCAAAGCAGGTGATGAAGTGGCTTTCTTCCCGCCCGTCACTGGCGGTTAAACGCTGACCATGACCGATACCAAGCCGGAGATT
The DNA here is from genome assembly GCA_023418355.1 of Pseudomonadota bacterium. Classification (GTDB taxonomy): domain Bacteria; phylum Pseudomonadota; class Gammaproteobacteria; order Burkholderiales; family Burkholderiaceae_C; genus Comamonas. The sequence goes on from JAEZZU010000207.1 coordinate 6,511, forward strand.
GACGAAGCCATCAGCCGCCGCACGCGCCAGGCGCTCAGCGAAGCCAAGGCGCGCGGTGTGCAGCTGGGCAAGGCCGGGGCGGAGAACATCCGCGCCACGGTGGAAAAGCGCAAGTCGGCGGCCGATGCCTTTGCCAAACAGCACGAAGCCTTGTTCGCCGAATTCGTGGCGCAGGGCCTGACGCACCGCAAGATGGCCGAAGTGCTCAACGAGCGTGGCATTCCGGCGGCCAAGGGTGGGCCTTGGACGCACGGGCAGGTGCAGCGCATCCTGAACCGCTACGCCGACTGGGCGGCCTCTGAAAAATAGAAGGCCTTGGTCCAAAGAAAAAGCCGTACAGCAAGCCAGCTGTACGGCTTTTGTTTTTGATAGCTGTCAGCGCTTGCAGGATAAGCGCTGGAGCCTGTTTGGGGTATTAATCTTCCACCGCAGGCAGCTGTGGGGCTTTCCACTCCAGCAGTTCGGCCAGGCGCTGGATGACCCAGCCTGCCTCTTTGGCGCTGACCATGGCACCTTCGCCTGCAATGGCGGCGTGAAAGCCCAGCAGCACGCCTTCTTCCGAGGTGTTGCCTGCGTGATAGACGGTCTGCGCCTGCTCGACGAGGTGGCAGGCCAGGTCTTCGCACAGCTCGTAGCGTGCCACGACCTCGGCAATCGGCGTTTTCAGAATGCCTGCGCGGCTGCGAAACAGGTTGGCAAAGCTCTCGGGGGGCTGGATCTGGCTGGTGTCATCCATGGTGCGGCGCGCTTACTCGTTTTCGTACAGGCGTTCAAAGCGCAGGATGTCAATTTCCAGCTCGCAGGTCACCAGCTGGCCATTCTTGCCATCGGCTTTGCGGTGGGCGGCAAACAGCGTGGCCTTGCCTTCAAAGTCATAGTCCGGCAGGTGGATGAGGGCGTAGGCGTCGGGGACAAAGCATTGGTGCTCGAACACCACGCGGTGTTCGTTGCGGGGAGAGGGGTACAGGATGTACTCAGGGGTATCAATGGTTTGAGCGGCCATACAAGCGAAAAATTTGTCTCAGTAATTTCTGTCGGGCGACAATGCTAGCGCGTAAGTGCAGGCTTTCATGCGCATGTGGGCATGTGCTTCATCACCTGCTGCGACAATCGTGCCCATGACTGCACCTCGTGTTTTGATCCAGACCCAAGATTTCGATGTTTCTGCCGAGCTGGCAGCCCTGCGCGCAGGCGATGCGCGGGTGGGCGCGGTCTGCAGCTTTGTGGGCACGGTGCGTGACCGCAACGAGGGAGCAAGCGTCTCCGCCATGGAGCTGGAGCACTACCCCGGCATGACCGAAAAAAGCATCGAGGCCATCATCGACCGCGCTGTGGAGCGCTTTGGCATCTATGCGGCCAAGGTGATTCACCGCGTAGGCCCGCTGCAGCCCATGGACCAGATCGTGTTTGTGGGCGTGACCTCGGCCCACCGTGGCATGAGCTTTCAGGCCTGCGAATTCATCATGGACTACCTCAAGTCCGAAGCACCGTTCTGGAAGAAAGAGCAGACGCCCGAAGGCGCACGCTGGGTGGATGCCCGCGTCAGCGACGAAGAAGCCCTGGCGCGCTGGCAGTCGTAAGCACGATTGCTGTCAGTACATGAAAAACGGGCCTGCAAATGCGGCCCGTTTTTTTATGGCTGCCTGCGCTTGATCAGGGCTGCTTGGCGGCTTCGATCTGCAGCACCAGGCGCACGTTCTTGGGGAAGCCCCAGTCGATGCCGTAGTTCACGCCCCACTGGGTGCGGTCGATGGTGGATTCAAAGTCACCGCCGCAGACTTCGGTCTTGAGCATGGGGCTGTCGTAGCAGGTGAACTTGTTGGCCTGGATGGTGATGGGGTGGGTCTGGCCGTTCAGTGTCAGCTGGCCGGTCACTTCCTTGAGCTTGTCGCCGTCAAACACAAACTTGTCAGAGACAAACTTGGCTTCAGGGTACTTCGCTGCATTGAAGATGTCTGCGCTTTGCAGGTGCTTGTCGAACGCGGCCGTGCCGGAGTTCACGGAAGCCATGTCCAGCACCACTTCCACCTTGCCGGTCTTGGCAGCCTTGTCGAACTGCACGGTACCGCTCTTCTTGTCAAAGCGTGCGCGGTTGGTGGAGGCGCCAAAGTGGTCGATCTCAAAAGTGGCAAAGGTGTGCGTGGGGTCGATGGCGTAGTTCGCGGGGGCAGCGTGTGCAGCGGTGGCAAACAGGCCAGCGGCGGCCAGGGCAAACAGGGTGGTACGCATGAAGATCTCCTTGAAGTTCAGTGAATGTGCTTTGAAATAAAGAGCGGTTAGCGCTGGTATTTGCTTGGTTTCAAAGTCATAAGGCTTTGAAGTGGCGCAGATGCGGCGCTGACAGCTATGAAAACTGCATCAGAGCTTGCCAATGCCTGTCAGTGCCAGCTTGAACTGCACCGTGACCTCATTGGCCACCATGGAGGTGTCGGCCCAGTCGCCATCGCCAATCTTGAAGGACAGGCGCTGCAGCGGCAAGCTGCCGGTGGCCGTGGTGATTTCGCCGGACTGGGAGAGCGTCACGGGCACAGAGACAGGCTGGCTCTGGCCCTTGATGTCGAGCGTGCCGTCAATCTGGTATTTGCCGTTGCCCAGTGCCTTCACGGCGCTGGAGGTAAAAGTGGCCTTGGGAAACTGGCCCACATTGAACCAGTCGGCGCTCAGCAGGTTGCTGTCGGTCTCCTTGCTGCCCATGGTGGCGCTGCCTGTGTCCACAGTGAAGACAATCTTGCTGGTCTCAGGCTTGGCCACATCAAACTGCAGCTGTGCATCAAACTGCTTGAAATGGCCTTTGACGGGCACACCCAGCTGCTTGGCGGTGAATTCGATGCTGCTTTGGGCAGGCAGCACGGCCTGCTGCGCCATGGCAGCGCTGCCTAGCAGGGCCAGGCTGGCAAAGCTCAGGGTGCGGAAGGTGGTGGTGAAGGTCATGGACATCTCCTTGTGACGCTCGGCAAACAAACAATCAGTCGTCGGGATCAGCCGCGGCCCGGCAGCATGCGCTGCAGCAGACCATCGCGGTCAATCAGCTGGTGCTTCAGCGCTGCAGCCACGTGCAGCACGATCAGTACAGCCAGGGTGTAGGCCGCGATCATGTGCCAGGGCTTGATGGCTTCGGCCAGCTCAGGGCTGGTGGCCACCAGGTCAGGCAGCTGCCAGACGCCAAACCACACGACCGGAAAGCCTGCCGCCGAGCTGTAGGCCCAGCCCAGCAGTGGCACGGCAAAGAACAGCACATACATCAGGTGGTGCACGCCATGGTGGGCCACCTGCTGCCAGCGCGGCATGAGGGCGGTGATGCGAGTGGGTAGCGCCGGTGGGCGGTGCGTGATGCGCCACAGCAGGCGCAGGGTGCTCAGGGCCAGAATCGTCATGCCCGCCCATTTGTGCCAGTTGTAATATTTGAGCTTGGTGGGCGAAAACGGCAGGCCCACCATGTACCAGCCAAAAACCAGCAAGCCAATCAAGCCAAGGGCCAGCAGCCAGTGCAGTGCCATGGCGGTGAGGGTGTAGCGGGGGGCGGCGGTAGATGGCATGTATGCGGTCGCGGTACGGAACAGACGTTCAGTCTAGAAGCAGGTGCCTGCCGGGGCATTCAATGTGCTTGAAGACACACTTCAAATGATTGCAAGGAACTTTGTGATCCATGAGGAGTCGCCAGCCGGATGCCCGGGTGATGAAAAAAAGTGCAGATGCATGGCTTGTCATATCTTGAAAACTGTGCCAGAGCCCTGAACTGCTTATCAGCAAACAAATAACTGATAAGGACACAATTAATATGCGCATCGACAAACTCACCACCAAATTCCAGGAGGCATTGAGCGACGCCCAGAGCCTGGCACTGGGCAACGATCACGCCTATATCGACCCCCTGCACCTGCTGGCTGCCATGCTGCGCCAGAACGATGGCCCCAAGGCCTTGCTGGAGCGTGCAGGCGCGAATGTGGCCGCCATGAGCACGGCCGTGGAAAACGCCGTCAAGCAGCTGCCCCAGGTGACAGGGCAGGATCAGGTCAATGTCGGCCCTGATCTGGCCAAGCTGCTGCAGGCCACCGAGAAAGAAGCCATCAAGCGTGGCGACCAGTTCATCGCCAGCGAACTCTTCCTGCTGGCGCTGGCTGACAGCGACGTCAAGGCCGCCAAGATCGCCAAGGAACATGGCTTGAACCGCAAGTCCATGGAAGCAGCCATCAACCTGGTGCGCGGCGGCAAGACCATGGACAGCGCCGAAGGCGAAAGCCAGCGCGATGCCCTGAAGAAGTACACGCTGGACCTGACCGAGCGTGCCCGCATGGGCAAGCTGGACCCCGTGATTGGCCGTGACGACGAAATCCGCCGCGCCATTCAGGTGCTGCAGCGCCGCAGCAAGAACAACCCCGTGCTCATCGGTGAGCCCGGCGTGGGCAAGACCGCCATTGTGGAAGGTCTGGCGCAGCGCATTGTGGAAGGCGAAGTGCCTGAAACCCTCAAGGACAAGCGCGTGCTGGTGCTGGACATGGCAGGCCTGCTGGCCGGTGCCAAGTACCGTGGCGAGTTTGAAGAGCGCCTCAAGGCCGTGCTGAACGATGTGGCCAAGGAAGAAGGCCGCATCATCCTGTTCATTGACGAAATCCACACCATGGTTGGCGCTGGCAAGGCTGAAGGTGCCATGGACGCTGGCAATATGCTCAAGCCTGCGCTGGCACGCGGCGAGCTGCACTGCATTGGCGCGACCACGCTGGACGAGTACCGCAAGTACATCGAAAAGGATGCTGCGCTGGAGCGCCGTTTCCAGAAAGTGCTGGTGGAAGAGCCCTCGGTGGAAGACACCATCGCCATTCTGCGCGGTCTGCAGGTGCGCTATGAAGCCCACCACGGCGTGGACATTACTGACCCCGCCATCGTGGCCGCCGCAGAGCTGAGCCACCGCTACATCACCGACCGCTTCCTGCCTGACAAGGCCATTGACCTGATCGATGAGGCAGCCGCCAAGATCAAGATCGAAATCGACTCCAAGCCCGAGGAGATGGACAAGCTCGAGCGCCGCATGATCCAGCTCAAGATCGAGCGCGAGGCCATGAAGAAGGAAAAGGACGAGGCTTCGCAAAAGCGTCTGCAGCTGATCGAAGACGAGTTGCAGGAGCTCGAGCGCGAGTACGCCGATCTGGAAGAAATCTGGAAGGCCGAAAAAGCCAGCGCGCTGGGCTCCGAGCAGATCCGCAAGGAAGTGGACGCCATCCGTACGCAGATTGAAGATCTCAAGCGCAAGGGCGACTTCAACAAGGTGGCCGAGCTGCAATACGGCAAGCTGCCAGCGCTGGAAAAACAGCTCAAGGAAGCCCAGGCCAATGAGGCCGATGGTGAAGCGCCCAAGCACCGCCTGCTGCGCACCCAAGTGGGAGCCGAAGAAATTGCTGAGGTGGTGAGCCGCGCGACCGGCATTCCCGTGGCCAAGATGATGCAGGGCGAAAAGGACAAGCTGCTGCACATGGAAGACAAGCTGCACGAGCGTGTCGTGGGGCAGGACGAAGCGATCTCTGCTGTCTCCAACGCCATCCGCCGTTCGCGCTCGGGCCTGGCCGATCCCAACAAGCCGCTGGGCAGCTTCCTGTTCCTCGGCCCCACCGGTGTCGGCAAGACCGAGCTGTGCAAGGCGCTGGCAGGTTTCCTGTTCGACAGCGAAGAGCATCTGGTGCGCATCGACATGTCGGAATTCATGGAAAAGCACAGCGTGGCACGCCTGATTGGTGCGCCTCCCGGCTATGTGGGCTATGAAGAAGGTGGCTACCTGACCGAAGCCGTGCGCCGTAAGCCCTACAGCGTGCTGCTGCTCGACGAGGTGGAAATGGCCCACCCCGACGTGTTCAACGTGCTGCTGCAGGTGCTGGACGATGGCCGCCTGACCGATGGTCAGGGCCGCACCGTGGACTTCAAGAACACGGTGATCGTGATGACCAGCAACATTGGCTCGCAGCTCATCCAGGCGATGGTGGGGCAGGACAATGAGGAGATCAAGGAAGCGGTCTGGGGGGAACTAAAACAGAATTTCCGCCCCGAATTCCTGAACCGTATCGACGAAACCGTGGTCTTCCATGGACTGGATGCCGCCAACATCGCCTCCATTGCCAAGATCCAGTTGCGCTTGTTGCAACAGCGTCTGGAAAAAATGGATCTGGAAATGCATGTCACCGACGCTGCCTTGGCTGAATTGGCTAAAGTAGGGTTTGATCCGGTCTTTGGCGCACGTCCGCTCAAGCGGGCGATTCAGCAGCGCATCGAGAACCCGCTCTCGCGCCTGCTGCTGGAAGGCAAGTTCCCGCCCAAGAGCCGCA
>JAEZZU010000250.1 GCA_023418355.1 Pseudomonadota bacterium
AGTGACCATGGCCCCCAGCACGCTGCCCTGAGGGCCGAAGGCTTCGGCCAGTGCCATCATCACCGTGACATAAAGCCACGCAATCACGATTAAATACATGGTCTGTAATTTGCTTGATTTCTGTGCCCGGCGCTGGTTGCGATGTTGATTGGAGTCAAGGAATCAGGCTTTTGACATATAGCTGTCATGCACTGATTGTCACAATTGGTGAGCTGGACAACAATCATCACCCAGCATGATGCACTGCCGCAGAGCAGTGCAGCCAAAAACGCAAGGATGACAAGCATGAATTCCACACCAGACTGGGGTGCTGCAGGGGAGCAGTACACAGACTTTTTCTCCAGACAATGGCAGAACGCCTTGCAGTCATTTGCCGCACTGGGCCAGCCAGCGCCTGCCAAAACTGCAGTCCAGTTTGATGTGAGCCGGCTTCAGGCATTGCAGCAGGACTATGTGCAGGAGGCCGCCCGTCTGTGGAGCCAGGGACTGCAGGCACCAGCACAGCTGCAGGACAAGCGCTTCAAGTCTGCGCCATGGCTGAGCAATCCCGTCGCAGCCATGACGGCCAGCGCCTACTTGCTCAATGCCAAGGCCTTAATGGGCATGGCGGACGCAGTGCAGACCGATGAAAAAACACGCCAGCGCATTCGCTTTGCGGTGGAGCAATGGGTGGCTGCCATGTCGCCCAGCAACTATCTGGCGCTGAACCCTGAAGCCCAGCAAAAAGCGCTGGAGACCAAGGGCGAAAGTCTGGCCAAGGGTATTCAGAACATGCTGCACGATCTGCAGCAGGGCCATCTGTCCATGACGGACGAAAGTGCCTTCGAAGTTGGCAAAAACGTTGCCACCACCGAAGGTGCCGTGGTCTATGAAAACGAGCTGTTCCAGCTCATCGAGTACAAGCCGCTGACGGGCAAGATCTACAAGCGCCCGTTGCTGCTGGTGCCACCATGCATCAACAAGTACTACATCCTGGACTTGCAGCCCGACAACTCGCTGATTCGCTATGCCGTCAGCCAGGGGCACCGTACCTTTGTCGTGAGCTGGCGCAATCCGGATGAGTCGCTGGGCCACCTGACCTGGGATGACTATATTGAAGACGCTGTCATCCGCGCCATTGACGTGACCCAGCAGATCGCCGGTGCGGATCAGATCAATACCCTGGGCTTTTGCGTAGGCGGCACCATGCTGGCTACTGCACTGGCTGTGCTGGCCGCGCGTGGTGAGGATCCTGTAGCCAGTGCGACCTTGCTGACCACGTTTGTGGACTTTTCCAGCACAGGGGTGCTGGACGTCTTTATTGACGAGGCTTTTGTCCAGATGCGGGAAATGCAGATGGGCAAGGGCGGTCTGCTCAAGGGGCAGGAGCTGGCAGCGACATTCAGCTTCCTGCGGCCCAATGATCTGGTCTGGAACTATGTGGTGGGCAACTACCTCAAGGGTGAAACACCACCACCTTTTGACCTGCTGTACTGGAACAGTGATGCCACCAATCTGCCAGGCCCCTGGTACGCCTGGTATCTGCGCAACACCTATCTGGAAAACAACCTGATTCGCCCCGGCAAACTTACCGTCTGTGGCGAGCAGATTGACATGGGCCGCGTGACACTGCCGCTGTATATCTACGGCTCGCGTGAAGACCATATCGTGCCGATTGAGGCCGCTTACGCTTCCACACAAGTCTTCCCTGGTGACAAGCGTTTTGTCATGGGAGCATCAGGACATATCGCCGGGGTGATCAACCCTCCGTCCAAGAACAAGCGCAGCCACTGGATTCGCAGCGATAACGCGCTGCCTGCCAGCCATGGCGAGTGGCTGCAAGCGGCCACGGAGCACCCCGGCAGCTGGTGGACCGACTGGGCGCAATGGCTTCAGGCCCATGCTGGTACACAAATTGCAGCCCCCAAGCGCTACGGGAAAGGGCGCAGCTATGAGGTGCTGGAGCCAGCGCCCGGGCGTTACGTGCTGGAAAAAGCCTGAGCCATTCACGCCGAGTCATAGCACAATGCTGCATTGCAACATCAGCCTGCTGCGCGAGATCGCTACAGGCACTTGGGATGTAAGTTGCAGCGCTTAGATCAACGATAAAGGAATTAGAAAATGGAAGACATCGTCATTGTTTCGGCAGTGCGTACGGCAATCGGCAAGTTTGGCGGCGGCCTGGCCAAAGTGCCTGCCGTGGATCTGGGGGCCACGGCAATCAAGGCGGCACTGCAGCGTGCCAATGTGCCTTTTGACCAAGTGGGTGAAGTCATCATGGGGCAGGTGCTGACCGCAGGCGTGGGCCAGAACCCTGCACGCCAGGCCATGATGAAGGCTGGTGTGGCCAAGGAAACGCCTGCCCTGACCATCAATGCGGTCTGCGGCTCGGGTCTGAAGGCCGTGATGCTGGCCGCACAGGCCGTGGCAACGGGGGACAGCGAAATTGTGGTGGCTGGCGGTCAGGAAAACATGAGCCTGTCGCCCCACGTTCTGAAAGGCTCGCGTGACGGCCAGCGCATGGGCGACTGGAAGATGCAGGACACCATGATCGTGGACGGTCTGTGGGACGTGTACAACCAGTACCACATGGGCATCACGGCTGAAAACGTGGCCAAGGAAAACGATATCTCGCGCGCCCAGCAGGATGAGCTGGCCATTGGCAGCCAGCAAAAGGCGGCTGCAGCGCAGGATGCGGGCAAGTTCAAGGACGAAATCGTCCCTGTGGTGATCCCCCAGCGCAAGGGTGACCCCATCGTTTTTGAGGCTGACGAATACATTAACCGCAAAACCAGCCTGGATGCACTGTCGGGTCTGAAGCCTGCCTTCGACAAGGACGGCACGGTCACGGCCGGCAATGCCTCGGGCATCAATGACGGCGCAGCGGCTGTGGTGGTAATGAGCGCCAGCAAGGCGGCAGCGCTGGGCCTGAAGCCTCTGGCCAAGATCAAGGCCTATGCCACCAGCGGTCTGGACCCCGCCACCATGGGCATGGGCCCTGTGTTTGCGACCCGCAAGGCGCTGCAGCGCGCAGGCTGGCAAGTGGGGGATGTGGACCTGTTTGAACTCAACGAAGCCTTTGCCGCACAGGCCTGTGCCGTGAACAAGGTGCTGGGCATTGATGCTGCCAAGGTGAACGTCAACGGCGGCGCGATTGCGCTGGGCCACCCCATCGGTGCTTCGGGCTGCCGTGTGCTGGTCACGCTGCTGCACGAAATGCAGCGCCGTGATGCGAAGAAGGGCCTGGCGGCACTGTGCATTGGTGGCGGCATGGGCGTGGCGCTGGCCGTAGAACGCGCATAAGGCCGGAGTGGACGCAGCGAAGTGATGCGCAGCCATCTCTTCGCTGGCGTTTTCCCTGTGCAGAGCATCCGCAATATGCACAGAGCAGGGCCAGTGCCATAGTCACTGTACCTGTGGCGTGAGGGCGCAGTGTGAGTTGTAAAGAATGACTAAATCAGCAGGAGTACAAATATGAGCCAGAGAGTAGCGTATGTGACCGGAGGTATGGGGGGGATTGGCACCGCCATCTGCCAGCGTCTGCATCAGGATGGCTTCAAGGTGATCGCAGGCTGCGGGCCTACCCGTGACTACCAGAAGTGGCTGGATGAGCAAAAAGCCCTGGGCTTTACCTTCTACGCCTCGGTCGGCAATGTGGGGGACTGGGATTCCACAGTGGAAGCCTTTACCCAGGCCAAGGAGGAGCACGGCAGCATTGATGTGCTGGTGAACAATGCCGGTATCACCCGTGACCGCATGTTCCTGAAGATGACGCCCGATGACTGGCGTGCCGTGATCGAAACCAATCTGAACTCCATGTTCAACGTCACCAAGCAGGTGGTGGGCGACATGGTGGAAAAGGGCTGGGGTCGCATCATCAACATCAGCTCGGTCAATGGCGCCAAGGGCCAGGCTGGTCAGACCAACTATTCCGCCGCCAAGGCCGGCATGCATGGCTTTACCATGGCGCTGGCCCAGGAGTTGGCCAGCAAGGGCGTGACGGTGAACACGGTCAGCCCCGGCTATATCGGCACGGACATGGTCAAGGCGATTCGCCCTGATGTGCTGGAAAAGATTGTGGGCGTGATTCCCGTCAAGCGTCTGGGTGAGCCCAAGGAAATCGCTTCCATGGTGTCCTGGCTGGCTTCGGAAGATGGCAGCTACGCAACGGGTGCGGACTTCTCGGTCAACGGTGGCCTGCACATGCACTGAGCATTTACGACGAAAGCAAAATGCCCACCAGAAGGTGGGCATTTTTGTTGCGAAGCATGGAAGATGAAAACGGTCGCTGCCCAAGGGGCAGGCCTTGCACCCCTCTTACAGACGGATGGGGGCGCGCTTGCGATCGCGTTCGTCTTCAGGCCAGATGGTGGTAATGGTTTGGGGTTGCATGATTTTCACTCCTTTGCCTCTTTAACGTCCCGGTCGCCGGTGGCGTTGACGTTGTGAGTGCAACTGTTTGTTCGCTGCGTTCGAGAATGTGTCGAAGCCGATACCGTGCTCAGGCGCGCAGGGGAGCGCGCTTGCGATCACGTTCATCTTCGGGCCAGACAGCTAAAACTTGTGTGTGGTTCATGGGGTGTATTCCTTATGTACTCACAACAACGCAGCCGTTTGACGGTGCGTTGACACGCCCAGATAAAAAAATTGAAGTTTTTTTTGAAGCCTGTGCGCAAGCACCGCTGAAGCCGGTCTGGCGCAGTCTGCGGCGCTGGCTGGCTATGCGCTGTATAGGGAGAAAGTGGGCGCTGCGTGCACAAGTGTTTGCGCAGGTGGAGAATGCTGCCCCTGCGGTTGGCGAAGGGGAGGAGGCCCCGGTAGCTGCAGCTCCTTGAAGAAGAAACGGTATGCAACAAATCACAGAATGGCTCCAGGCACTCAACGGTCTGGTCTGGGGCATCCCCATGATCGTGCTGATATTGGGCACAGGCTTTTATCTCCAGCTGCGTCTGGGCCTGATGCCACTGCGCAATATTGGCTACGGCTTTCGCATGATCTGGAAAAGCCGTTCCGTGCATGACGCTTCCAGTGGAGATATTTCACCTTTTGCGGCGCTGATGACGGCACTGTCTGCCACCGTCGGTACGGGCAATATTGCCGGTGTGGCAACGGCGATTGCCGTGGGTGGCCCCGGTGCCCTGTTCTGGATGTGGATGACGGCGCTGGTCGGCATGGCCACCAAGTACGCCGAAGTGGTGGTTGCAGTGAAGTACCGCGAGAAAAATCCCAAGGGACAGTGGGTGGGCGGCCCCATGTATGCCATCAAGAATGGCCTGGGCCCACGCTGGCGCTGGCTGGGTACGGCGTTTGCGATTTTTGGTGGTCTGGCTGGCTTTGGCATTGGTGCCATGGTGCAGGCCAACGGCATTTCTTCGGCCATTGAAGGTGCATTCGGCGTGCAGACCTGGATCACCGGGCTGGTGGTGGCGGCGCTCACTGGCGCAGTGGTGCTGGGCGGCATTACCCGCATTGGCGCGGTGGCAGAAAAGCTCATTCCGACCATGTGCGTGGTCTACATCCTGTGCGTGCTGTGTGTGCTGGGCACGTTTGCCGACAAGATTCCTGCAGCGTTTGCGCTGATTTTTGAGCAGGCCTTCAACCCCACGGCAGCCGCTGGCGGCTTTGCGGGCTCGACCGTGCTGATGGCCATTCGCATGGGTGTGGCACGCGGTATTTTCTCGAACGAAGCCGGTCTGGGCACCGCAGGTATTGCGCAGGCCGCAGGCCAGAGCAAGGACCCGGTGTTCTCGGGCATTGTGGGCATGATGGGCACCTTTATCGACACCATCATCGTCTGCACCATGACAGGTCTGGCGATTGTGGTCAGCGGCGTGTGGAACAGCGGCGCCAGCGGCGCACTGCTGAGCACACAGAGCTTTGAAGCCGCCATGCCCGGCCTTGGCAAGTATCTGCTGGCGATTTCGCTGGCGCTGTTTGCCTTCACCACCATTCTGGGCTGGGCCTATTACGGCGAAAAGTGCTGGAACTATCTGGTCGGCCCCGTGTGCGAAAAGCCATTTCGCCTGCTGTGGGTGGTAGGCGTGTTTCTGGGTGCGGTCGTGACGCTGGATGTGGCATGGCTGGTGGCGGACACGCTCAATGCCTTGATGGCCATTCCCAACCTGATTTCGCTGCTGCTGCTCTCGCCGGTGATCGTGAAGCTGACGCGCGAATACTTTGACGCGAAGCGGGCCGAAGAACGCTGAACGGTAAAGCTCTGAAAATAAGAGCTGCCAGCGCCTGTATTTGCTGAGTTTCAGGTAGAAAGTTATCTGAAAACAAGTAAATATCAGCGCTAGCAGCTCTTTTTTTTATAGATCGCTTTCGTTGTTGAAGTAGGCGCGCAGGTGCTGCAAGGCGTTGGGGCTCTTCATGCCAGAGCGTGCCAGTACCTCGGTGACGCTGCAGCCAGATTCCAGCCATTGCACCAGCACGGTATTGCGCAGCACCTGTGGTCCCATGCGTGCAGGCTCTGGAAGCCGGGAGGCCAGCGCTGCCTGGCGCAAGGTCTTGGTGACCAGGTGCAGCAAGGTGTGGCTGGTCAGCTGCGGTGCCTTGCGCGTGCAAAACAGCGCGCTCTGGCCCTGCATGGCGTGGTAGGCCGCGCGTGCCTGCAGCCAGGCTTGCAGGGCGTGGTGCAGCTGGCGCGAGACGGGCAGGGTGCGGGTCTGCATGTCGCGCTCGCCTTCCACCAGGATCGCCTGGATGACGCGGGGCTCCTCTTCGCTCCAGCGCAGATTGCCCACTTCCAGGTGCTTGACTTCCTCGGCCGTGAGGCCCAGCTCCATCAGCAGCATCAAGATGGCGCGATCACGGCTGCTGATCAGGTCATCGGGCTGCGGAATGTGCTGCTGCAAGGCACGCCACATGCGCGGTGAGAGGATGGCGCCTTGCGGGTTCTCGCTGGGCGGCATGTCCTGCCCGGCCAGGCCCTGGGCCGGATTGCTGCGTGCCCATTGGTGCAGCACGGCATGGTCATACACGCGGTCAAGCACACGCCAGTAGCGCCGGCGTGTGATGTCGCTGGGCTTGTTGCTTTTCGGGCTTTGCGGACCGTGGTTGATGAACTGCAGCACCTGCACCGGCGTGGCCGTGGCCCAGGCGAACGGGTGGATGGCTTGGGCCTGATCGCCTGAGAGAAAGCGCAGCCACGACTGCCAGATAAAACGATAGGGCTTGGCTGCTTCAGGGCTCAGGGGCTCCCAGGGGTTTTGCCCGCAGGTCATCAGCCAGTGTTCAAACGCGTTGTCACCGCGCATGGGAATGAGGGGAGTCTCTGCTTCAGGGAGACAGTGGATGCTTGGCAATGCGATGGTCTTCCAAAAACTATAGACGACGTACTTGTCAGGGCGTGTTTATAGCGGTTTATGGAGACGGTGTGCCGTAAAGCGCAAGGGCGGTATCAGAAGTTATCATCGAAGCTGTATCAGCAACCGCCTGCAGCGCGCGAGCGGGGCGCGCTTTGCTGGCGATGCGGCTCAAAGCACACGGCTTTTTTCGGCGACCGCGTGAATTTCGCGGGGTGCTGCGCTGTGTATGGCGGCGTCCATGAGGTCGCGGGCTGAATAGCGATCTTCCAGCGTAGAAGCGTGGGTGATGCGCAGCATCTGGACATGGTACTTGGCGTAGTGGTGCTGTACCTCCTGCATGGATCGGGTCAGGCGCTCCACCAATGCGGCAAATGAGGGGGCGTCCTTGATGCCCGGCAGCAGAATGGTCAGCAGGTCTTTGCTGTAGCGTGCCAGCGTATCGGTGCAGCGCAGTTGCTGCTGCAGCATCTGGGCCAGCAGTCGCTGGGCATTGTCCAGATCGTGCGGTGCGGCATTGCTGTCGCTCACAAACTGCACACACAGCACCCCCACATTGGTGAACTTGCGGTGTGCGCTGATGAGCTGGCTGGTCAGTCGGTCCATGAACAGCTTGCTGGTGGGCAAGCCTGTGCTGCTGTCATGCAGCTCGGCATGGGGCAACATGACTTCGAGGCTGGGGCGCTCGCTGATATCGCTGATCACCACGATGAAGTGGTGCGGCCGCTTGATTTCATTGAACACTGGCGAGATGGAAATGCGCTGCATCCAGACCTGGCCATTACTGCGGGTGAGCATCACCTCGGTCTGCCAGTGCTGCTCGGTGGCCAAGGTATGCCAAAGCCCGCTCATGTCGGGTGGAATGTCTGCGTTTTCGTAAATCCATGGCAGGGATTTGCCAAGGCAGTCCTGCCTGTGCATTTCCATCAGGCGTTCAAACGATGGATTGACGTCCGTGATGTTGTAGTGCGCATCGATGATGGCCACACCTTCGTGTACGTGGTGGAAGACGCTGGCGGCAATGCGCAGCTGTGCATCGGCGCGCTTGCGCTCCGAGATGTCCTGCAGATAGCCCACAAAAATCAGTCCGGAAGGTGTGACTGCCTTGCCCAGCGACAGCTGCAGAGGAATGAGCTTGCCATCCTTGTGTCTGCCCAGTACTTCGCGCTGGTTGTTATCCAGCGGCCTGCTGATGTGCTTCAGGTGATTGCGCAAAAACGCATCGTGCTGTTCGGCCAAGGGCGAAGGCATGAGCATATTGATGCTGTGCCCCAGCACTTCTT
>JAEZZU010000140.1 GCA_023418355.1 Pseudomonadota bacterium
CTGAAGCCCGCGCTGAGCGCTGCAGGCTTTGTGACCCGCGACGCTCGCGAAGTTGAGCGTAAGAAGGTCGGTCTGCGTGGTGCACGTCGCGCCAAGCAGTTCTCGAAGCGTTAATTCGCCTCAGGCCTGGTTCGAAGGTGGTTGCCTCACGGCAGCTGCCTTCCCACAAAAAAGCCGCTATTGCTCTCGGGCGTGGCGGTTTTTTTGTGGGCGTTTCCACGCCTGCCAACCCTTTTGGCCGCAAGGGCAATGCCCACACTGGGACTGTCGTCAAATACCGCTCATGCTTAATTCCTGAGCAATTTGCAGTACCATTGCCGCCGATTTTCAGAAGAATTCTCGGAGTATCCCCATGAGCGCCGTAGCCGAAAACACCACCACCGAAATGCCAGAACCCATCATCTTTACCGACAGCGCAGCTGCCAAGGTGGCGGATCTGATCGCAGAAGAAGGCAACCCTGACCTGAAGCTGCGCGTCTTCGTGCAGGGCGGCGGCTGCTCGGGCTTCCAGTACGGCTTCACCTTTGACGAAATCGTCAACGAAGACGACACCACCATGACCAAGAATGGCGTGTCCCTGCTGATCGATGCCATGAGCTACCAGTACCTGGTGGGCGCAGAGATCGACTACAAGGAAGACCTGCAAGGCGCACAGTTCGTGATCAAGAACCCCAACGCCACTACCACCTGCGGTTGCGGCTCCAGCTTCTCGGTATAAGCCGCAAGCACACGCTGACCCCTTCAAAAAACAAGAAAGCCGCTGCATGTCAGCGGCTTTTTTGTGTCGGTGCTTTGTAAATTGATAGCTGTCAGCGCTTGATAAATCTTGTTTTCAAAAACAAATCTATTTGAAAACACCTGAATTCAAGCGCTGGAAGCTATCTTTTTTATGCGGGGTAGATGGCGCCCAGAATGCGCGGCCCCTGTGCACCGGTCACGCGCGGCAGGTTGCCGGGCAGGCCCTGCATGCACTGGCGCGCCAGCCAGGCAAAGGCGGCGGCTTCCACCTGTAGCGGCGGCATGCCACGCGCAACCGTGCTCTCTACACGCAGCTGGGGCAGCAGGGCCTGCAGCTGGCGCATCAGCTCGCCATTGAGCGCGCCGCCGCCGCACACCAGCAGGGCATCGCTGCGCACGCCAAAGCGGCTGACGGCTTCGGCGCAGCTGTGGGCGGTCAGGGCCGTCAGTGTGGCCTGCACATCTTCGGGGCGGGGTGTGCTGTCCAGCTGTGCGAGGTGGGCTTGCAGCCATGCCGGGTTGAACAAATCGCGCCCCGTGCTTTTGGGGGGCTGCTGCTGCAGATAGGGTTCCGCCAGCATGGCCGTCAGCAACTCGGGCAGTACGCTGCCGCTGGCAGACCATGCACCATCACGGTCAAACGGCTGGCCGGTGTGCTGCAGGCACCACCAGTCCATGAGCGCATTGCCGGGGCCGGTGTCAAAACCAATCACCGCGCTGCTGCTGTCGCACAGCGAGGGCAGGATGCTCAGGTTGGCAATGCCGCCAATGTTGAGCACCAGCGTGGCCTGGTTTACGCGGCCAAAAATGCCCTGATGGAACGCGGGCACCAGTGGTGCACCCTGACCGCCTGCGGCTACATCGCGGCTGCGCAGGTCCGCCACCACGGTGATACCGGTGCGCTCGGCCAGCAGGGCCGGGTTTTGCAGCTGCAGGGTGTAGCCTGTGCCATCGTGCATCTGCGGCTGGTGGCGCACGGTCTGGCCGTGGGCGCCAATGGCTCGCACCTGCTGGGGGCGTGTGCCTGTGTCCTGCAGCAGCTGCTGCACCACATCGGCATAGACGCGGCTGACGGCATTGCCCGCCAGCGCGGCGCGGTGCAGTTCGTTGCTGCCGTTGGGGCTGTTCAGAGCCAGCAGTTCCTGGCGCAAGGCCATGGGGAACGCCAGGCTGGCATGGCGCAGCACCTGAATCTGCTGGCTGCTGTCCCAGCGCGCCAGCACACCGTCCACGCCATCGAGCGAAGTGCCTGACATCAGGCCAATGTACAGGTCAGCGCTGGCGTGGGTGTGGTGTGTGGATGCTGGCATAGGGTGTGTGAAGCTCAAAGAAAAAGGGCCTCGAAAATCGAGGCCCTGTGAAGCGTAGCATACGCGGCTTACTGTGCGGAGGCTTGGCGAATCAGCTCTGCCGAGGCCAGTTGCTCGTGCAGGGAGCTGGCCTGTTTCATGAAGGCCGCACGCACTTTTTCGGAAATGGGGTTGGCTTCGTTCGTGGCAATCACCGACTGAGGGTCCTGGTGCACGCCGTTGACGCGGAACTCAAAGTGCAGGTGAGGGCCGGTCGACCAGCCGGTGGAGCCTACGGCGCCAATGGTCTGGCCCTGTTCTACACGCTCGCCCTTCTTGACGTCGATGCGGCTCAGGTGGGCGTAAACCGTCACGTGGCTGGCATTGGCGTGCTTTACAAAGATCACGTTGCCAAAACCGTTCTGCCAGCCAGCAAAGTCCACCACACCATCACCCACGGTACGCACCTTGGTGCCTGCGGGGGCAGCATAGTCGGTGCCCAGGTGGCGGCGCCATGTGCCGTGGATGGGGTGCTTGCGCATGGCGAAGTTGCTGCTGATGCGGGTGAACTCCACTGGCGAGTTCAGGTACGCACGGCGCAGGCTGGAGCCGTCCATGGCGTAGTAGGAGCCACGCTCACCGGGCTCTTCAAACCACATGGCCTGGTAGAGCTTGTCGCGGTTCTTGAACTCTGCAGCCAGCACGCGGCCGGTGCGCAGGAATTCGCCATCGGCTTCCAGCGTTTCGTAGATGATCGAGAAACGGTCGCCCTTGTGCAGGCGGCGGAAATCGATGTCCGAGAAGATGTCGGTCAGCTGAATCGCTACGGCGTCGGGCAGGCCGGCATCATCGGTCGCTGCAAACAGCGAGGTGTGGATGGTGGCACCGGTCAGGCGGGTGTTGGTGGTCAGCGGTGCGGTGGAAACGGTGGCAGCGAATTCGCCATCGTCCTGGCGCTCCAGCACCAGACGCTGAAAGTTGGTGCTGTTCTCATCCTGAATCCAGCGCACGGTCAGCTTGCGCAGCTGGTGGTCGTTGCTGGTTTCGGCAGAGACCAGGCGGCCGCTGCGGTTCAGGATGTGCTGACGCACCAGATCATTGCTGCGCAGAAAAGCCGAAGCGCCGGGGTCTTCAACGCCCAGGCGCTTCAGCAGTGATTCAGGTGTGTCACTCGCACGGGTGTACTCGGTGCGATAGAGAGAGAAGTCGTTCAGCTCCGTCAGGTCTGCCAGCGTGCTGCCATCTGCCAGCGAGGCGATGGGCTGTGTCAGCGTGCGGATGGGCAGATTCGCGGGGTCAGGGCCGAACGAGGCTACGGCAAATGCACCGCCGCCTGCAGTCAACATGAAGGCTGCAATCGCTGCGGTGACGCGCTTGGGATGGCGCTGAATAGATTGTGCAAGCTGTGCGAGCCAGGCACGGCCGGCAGAAACTAGTTCGGTAGTCAAAACAGGAGTTCCCGGAAGTGATGTGTACCCCTCATGAAAGAGTAAGTATGGGGGACGGGGTACGAACTCTATGAGCATAGAGGCCATTGCGCCATCTGTAAATGGGATGACGACTAGAATCCACCACTGCAATTGATCCCGAAGTATACCGGGGAGGGTATTCCCCGTGCTGAGAACAAACTGTATGAATCAAAAAGCTGATACCACTTACCCGGTCACTGAGGCGGTTCAAAAAG
>JAEZZU010000291.1 GCA_023418355.1 Pseudomonadota bacterium
CACGCATG
This sequence comes from Pseudomonadota bacterium, assembly GCA_023418355.1. Lineage (GTDB taxonomy): Bacteria > Pseudomonadota > Gammaproteobacteria > Burkholderiales > Burkholderiaceae_C > Comamonas. The sequence continues at coordinate 9 of JAEZZU010000291.1, forward strand.
ATGTGGAACACCCAGCTGGTATAGGCCAGGATGATGGGCATGAAGATCACGGCGCACACCAGCATGATGAACAGCGTCAGGTGGCTGGACGAGGCGTCCCACACCATCAGGCTGAACTGTGGGTTCACCGTCGACGGCAGGATGAAGGGGAACATGGACACGCCCACGCTCAGCACAATGCCGGCAATGGCCAGACCGCTGCTCATCAGACCCAGCCACTCACGGCGCAGCTTCATGCCCAGCGCTGCCAGCAAGGGCATGAGCACGCCGATGGCAGGCACGATCCACAGCAGGGGCTGCTTGGCGTAGTTGGCCATCCATGCACCCTCACCCACGGCTGCCGACTTGAGCATGGGGTTGGAAGGGCCGGTGGTGCTCATGGCTTCGGTCAGCGTAAAGCCGCTCAAGTTCGCCAGCCAGACGCCTGCCACCACGTACAGCACGGTGGTCAGCACGGCAGCGATCACGCCCCAGCGGGTGGCGCGTGCCTGCACGGCACCTTCGGTCTTGAAGACCAGCCAGGCCGCGCCGTGCATGAGCAGCATGGTCAGCGACACCAGACCGCACAGCAGCGCAAACGGTGTGAACAAGTCAAAGAAGCTGCCATCCCAGAAGATGCGCATGTCATCCGACAGGCGGAAAGGCACGCCCAGCAGCACATTGCCCATGGCCACGCCAAACACCAGGGCCGCGCCCCAGCCGGACAGGGTCAGCAGCCAGTCCCAGGTGTTGCGCCAGGCCGTGCCTTCCTTCTTGCTGCGGAACTTGAAGGCCACGGGGCGGATGATCAGGCACACCAGCACGGCAAACATGGCCAGGTAAAAGCCCGAGAACGAGATGGCATACAGCTGGGGCCATGCGGCAAAGATGGCACCGCCGCCCAGAATCAGCCAGACCTGGTTGCCTTCCCAGACGGGGCCGATGGTGTTGATGACCACGCGGCGCTCCACGTCGGTCTTGCCCGTGGCGCGCAGCAGGGCTGCAGCGCCCAGGTCAAAACCGTCGGTGACGGCAAAGCCCACGAGCAAAATGCCCAGCAGCAGCCACCAGATGACGCGCAGCACGTCGTAGCTAATGAGTTCATGCAAGATCATGTGTGACTCCTCGGGTTACTTGGACAGCGGCTCATACGCGCTCAGATGGGGCGCGCTTTCCTCTTGAGGGCCCTTGAGGATGGACTTGCGCATCAGCACCATTTCGATGATGAACATCACGGTGTAGATGGCAATGAAGAGCAGCAGCGTCAGCAGCAGCGTGCCCGCACCGTGGTTGGACACGGCCATGGCCGTGGGCAGCACGCCTTCAATGATCCAGGGCTGGCGACCCACTTCTGCCACAAACCAGCCGCACTCGGCCGCAATCCATGGCAGGGGAATGGCAAACACCGCCAGCTTGAGCAGCCAGGGGTGGGCATCCAGACGGCGGCGGGCAGACAGCACAAAGAACGTGGCCGTCAGCACGATGAAGAACATGCCCAGGCCCACCATCACGCGGAAGCTCCAGAACAGGGGGGCGACGGGAGGAATGGTGTCATTGGCCGCCTTCAGAATCTGCTCGGACGTGGCCTTGCGCGGATCGTCGGTGTAGCGCATCAGCAGCAGGGCGTAGCCCAGGTTGCTGCCGTTGTCTTCAAACGCAGCGGTCACATCCGCTGGCACTTCGGCAGGGTTCTTGTAGGAACGGATGGTCTGCAGCGCGTCATAGGCCTTCACGCCCGAGACGATGCGCTCCTGTGCACTGACCACCAGCTCGTTGATGCCGGGGATCTGCGTGTCCAGCGAGCGGGTGCCGATCAGGCCCATGACCCATGGAATGTGTACGGCAAAGTGGGTTTCGCGTGCCTCCTGGTCAGGGAAACCAAAGGCGGTGAAGGCGGCAGGCGCAGGCTCTGTCTCCCACATGGCTTCAATTGCGGCCAGCTTCATCTTCTGGTGCTCGGACGAGAGGTAACCAGACTCGTCACCCAGCACCACCACAGACAGCGATGCGGCCAGACCAAAGGATGCGGCCACGGTCATCGAGCGCTTGGCCAGCTCGGTATGACGGCCCTTGAGCAGGTACCAGGCCGAGATGCCCAGCACAAAGATCGCAGCCACGGTGTAGCCGGCCGAGACGGTGTGCACAAACTTGGCCTGCGCCACAGGGTTGGTCAGCACGGCAAAGAAGTCATGCACTTCCATGCGCATGGTCTGGGGGTTGAACACCGCGCCCACGGGGTTTTGCATCCAGCCGTTGGCAATCAGGATCCACAGGGCCGAGAAGTTCGAGCCAATGGCCACCAGCCAGGTGGCTACCAGGTGCTGCACCTTGGTCATGCGGTCCCAGCCAAAGAAGAACATGCCGACAAAGGTGGCTTCCAGGAAGAAGGCCATCAGGCCTTCAATGGCCAGCGGCGCACCAAAGATGTCGCCTACGTAGTGGCTGTAGTAGCTCCAGTTCATGCCGAACTGGAATTCCATCACCACACCGGTCGCCACGCCCATGGCGAAGTTGATACCGAACAGCACGCCCCAGAACTTGGTCATGTCTCGCCAGATGGTGCGCCCCGTCATCACATAGACGGTTTCCATGATGGCCACCAGAATCGACAGACCGATGGTCAGCGGAACAAACAAGAAGTGGTAGAGCGCCGTTATCGCAAACTGCAGCCGCGATAGATCGACGATGTCGAGGTCCATGGCAATTCCTTTCTACTGGGATTCCTCAAAAACTGGGGGCCACGTGCCGCGCAGCACAGGTGGCAGTGATGGCATTGCTCCACGTTCCGTGGCAGCAGTGCATCGACATGGGCGCAATGGCAAAGCAGCGTTTGCCAGATTCAAAATTCAAGCTTTTTTGCCATTGAACCCTTATCTTTCAAGCGCTTGGCGCTCTCTTTTTTATTTTTCAGGCATGGCGAATGGGGTGGGTCTGCTGCGTGAAAGATGTCCAGACTTCTTGGGCCACGGGGCTGAACCATGCAGCCCCGACCAACCGTACAAAGCAGATGTGGACGAAGTCATATTCTTAAATTTCAGGAATTACTGAAATTGAAGAAATGCTAGCAAGTGTTACAAATCTATTTTTTAACTAGGGTATTTACCTGATCGTTTCAGCATGACTTTGCCGCCTGTGGCAGGCATAAAAAAACACCGCAGACGTGGCGTCGTGCGGTGTTCTCCGGGATGAGGGCATCAAGGTGCTGTGCCTGGCTCAGCCCTCATCCCCTTTGCGCAGCCATTGCGCGCGTTTGGCATCGTCTTCCAGCAGCTCAAACCACATGGCATTGAGTACGGCAAACGCTGCGGCCAGCGGCAGGCCCAGAATCCAAGCGAAGTACCACATTGCGACTTCCTTTCAAACTTCAATAGTGATAGCTGCCAGCGCTTGT
>JAEZZU010000156.1 GCA_023418355.1 Pseudomonadota bacterium
CGAGAGATCAAAGCGCATGGCGATCGTTGTCAACAAACCCCTTCCCGAATTTGAAGCCAACGCTACAGGTGGCGTGAAGGTATCCAATACCTCGCACACAGGCCAGATTCTGATCCTGTACTTCTACCCCAAGGACAATACGCCTGGTTGCACCACCGAAGCCATGCAGTTCCGGGACAAGCACAAAGAATTTGAAAAGGCTGGCGCCATTGTGTTTGGCGTTTCTCGCGACAACATGAAGTCGCACGACGACTTCAAGGCCAAGCTGGAACTGCCCTTCGAACTGATTGCAGACACCGAAGAGAAGATGTGCCACATGTTCGGCGTCGTCAAGAACAAGATCATGTACGGCAAGAAGGTCAAGGGCATCGAGCGCTCCACATTCCTGATCGACGCCAATGGTATTTTGGTGCAAGAGTGGCGCGGTCTGAAGGTGCCCGGTCACGTGGACGAAGTGCTCAAGGCTGTCAAGGCTCTGAAGACTGCCGCCAAGAAGGCTGCCTAAGCCACATACATTCTGCGGTGTCTGCTGCCATGCAGACAGCAGGATATGCATAATGGGGCATGCCTTTGCGCACCATGCCCCTGCATTGCCAACAACCCTTTGCTACCAAAGCCGCCTGGGCTCGCGCCCGGCGGCTTTGTGCTTTTTGCAGCCCTGAAAACAAGGACTGAAACACTTATGCCATTGCCTCCAGCCCCCTCCAAACGCGCCGCGCGCGTTACCAAGGAAGCTTTTGAAGTTACCGCCCGTGCACCCAAGCGCGCCACAGGTGCCAAACCCGCTGTCGTCACGCTGGATGACGAGCTGCCAGCCGCCGTGGCCGCAGCCCCTGCCGCTACAGCAGCACCACGTAGCCGCAAGAAAGCTGCTGCGCCTGCCAACCATGCAGCCAGCGCAGCCACCAATACCGCCGCCATGCTGCTGGCCCAGCAGCGCGCTGCAGTTCAGGCCGCACAGAGCGCTGCCGCCGTACCGCCCGCTGCCGCCTCCAAAACTCCAGCGCCAACCGCCACCACAGCAGTCGCAACCCCTACTGCTACTGCTACTGCTGCTACTGCCCCCGCGCCTGTGCCTGCGAAAGCACCCGTCAAGGCCACAGCACCCAGCAGCAAGCCCGTCAACACAGCCAAGCCCAAGACAGCCAGCCCGATCAGCAAAAAGCGCAGTGACCAGTCCTGCCTGTTTGTGCTGGACACCAATGTGCTGCTGCACGACCCCACCAGCATCTTCCGCTTTGAAGAGCACGACATCTTCCTGCCCATGGTGGTGCTGGAAGAGCTGGACGCGCACAAGAAGGGCATGACAGAAGTGGCCCGCAATGGTCGCCAGGTCAGCCGCACGCTGGATGCCCTGGTCGATGCCCAGAAGGACGCCGACCTGGCCGCAGGCCTGCGCCTGGACGCCACCGGCCACAAGACCGCCACCGGCCACCTGTTCTTCCAGACGGTGCCGCTGGACTACAAGCTGCCCTCCAGCCTGCCCCAGGGCAAGGCGGACAACCAGATTCTGGGCGTGGTGCAGGCTCTGCGCATGCTCAAGCAGGGTCAGCAGGAAGTGGTACTGGTGTCCAAGGACATCAATATGCGCGTCAAGGCGCGCGCACTGGGCCTGCCCGCCGAAGACTACCGCAACGACAAGACGCTGGACGACGGCGACCTGCTGTACACCGGCAGCCTGGCCCTGCCCGCGGACTTCTGGAAAAAAGCCAAGAACGTGGAGAGCTGGCAGGACCGCGGCAAGACCTTCTACAGCTTCACCAGCCCGCTCACCAGCCAGATGCTGATCAACCAGTACGTGTACTTTGAGGCCCCAAACGAGCCCAGCCTGCACGCGCGCGTGGTGGAAATCCGCGACAAGACCGCGGTACTGGAAACCCTGCGCGACTACACCAGCAGCAAGTACAGCGTCTGGGGCGTGAACGCACGCAACCGCGAGCAGAACTTTGCACTGAACCTGCTCATGGACCCCAACATCGACTTCGTCAGCCTGACCGGCACCGCCGGTACCGGCAAGACGCTGATGGCGCTGGCCGCAGGTCTGTCGCAGGTGCTGGATGACCGCCGCTACACGGAAATCATCATGACCCGTGCCACGGTCAGCGTGGGCGAAGACATTGGCTTTCTGCCCGGCACCGAAGAAGAAAAGATGGGCCCCTGGATGGGCGCGCTGGACGACAACCTGGAGTTCCTGGCCAAGGGCGACGGCGGCAACCCCGGCGAATGGGGCCGTGCAGCCACCAACGAGCTGATCCGCAGCCGCATCAAGATCAAGAGCATGAACTTCATGCGCGGCCGTACCTTCCTGAACAAGTGGGTCATCATCGACGAGGCGCAGAACCTGACGCCCAAGCAGATGAAGACGCTGATCACGCGCGCCGGCCCAGGCACCAAGATCATCTGCATGGGTAACTTGGCGCAGATCGACACACCGTATCTGACCGAAGGCTCCTCGGGCCTGACCTTTGCCGTGGACCGCTTCAAGGGCTGGGCACACGGCGGTCACATCCAGCTGGCACGCGGCGAGCGCTCGCGCCTGGCTGACTTTGCCAGCGAGGTGCTGTGATGGCGATCAGCTGGGTCAGCGCACTGAAACTGGTGCCCTGGGGCGATGTGATTCAGGCTGCCCCTACGGTACTCAAGGCCGCCAAGGGCCTGATGAAGAAAAGCCCCGAGCAGGAACTGGAAGATGCCGCACAGGCAGCCTTTCCTGCCGGTGCCGAAAGCCACGCGCCTGCAGCCAATGCGGGCGAGCTGGCACTGCAGAAGGTGGCCCAGCTGGAGGCCCGCATTCAGCAGCTGGAAGCCGCGCAGCACGCCTCGAACCAGGTACTGGAAAAAATGGCCGAACAGCAGGCACAGATCGTCAAGACCGTAGGCCTGCTGCGCACCGGTGCCACGCGCCTGGCGTGGGCCTGCGGCATTCTGAGCGTGGTGGTGATCGGCTTGCTGGTCTATAGCTTCTAGCTCTCATAAAAAGAGCATCCAGCGCACGATATTCATAGATTTGAGATAGATAAGCATCTGAACTCTATGAATTTCAAGCGCTAAGTGCTCTGTTTTTACAAGCAAAAAGGCCTTGTCTGATGACAAGGCCTTTTCTTTTTCCGCAAACCGGTGCAAGGGCTTAATAGTCGTCGCCCGCACCCATGGCCAGATTTTCGAAGCGCGTCTGGTTCTTCTGAAAGTACAGCTTCACGGTGCCTGTGGGGCCGTTACGCTGCTTGCCGATGATCACTTCCGCGATATTGGGCTCCTTGGAGTCCTTGTTGTAGTAGTCATCGCGGTAGATAAACATGATGATGTCCGCGTCCTGCTCGATAGCGCCGGATTCACGCAAGTCAGACATCATGGGGCGCTTGTCGGTACGCTGCTCCACCGAGCGGTTGAGCTGCGACAGCGCAATTACCGGACACTGCAGCTCCTTGGCCAGCATCTTCAGGCCTCGCGAGATTTCGCCCAGCTCGGTCGCACGGTTGTCACCGCCGCCACCGCTGGAGCCACTCATCAGCTGCAAATAGTCGACCACGATCAGACCCAGCTTGCCGCAGGTACGCGCCAGACGACGCGCATTCGCGCGCAGTTCCGAAGGGGTCAGGCCCGGCGTTTCATCAATGTGCAGCGAGATCTGGCTGAGCTTTTCCACCGCCTCGGTCAGGCGCGCCCATTCATCCGGCTCGAGCTTGCCGGTACGCAGGTGCCCCTGATTCACGCGGCCAATCGAACCCACAATACGCACCGCCAGCTGGGCGGCACCCATTTCCATGGAGAAGATGGCGACCGGCAAGCCTTCGTTGAGCGCCACGTGCTCGGCAATGTTCACCGCAAACGAGGTCTTACCCATGGAAGGACGGGCCGCCAGAATCACCAGGTCACCGGCCTGCAGGCCGCTGGTCATGCGGTCCAGGTCGGCAAAGCCCGTGGGGATGCCGGTCACATCGACGGGGTTGTCCGCCATCTCCTGCACGCGGTCCAGCAGGTCGCCCACCAGCGTTTCCATGCTCTGAAAACCCTGCTTCATGCGCGAGCCTTCTTCGCCAATGGCAAAGATCTTCTGCTCGGCCTCATCCAGAATGCGCTCCACCGGCTTGCCCTGGGGATTCAGCGCATTGGTGGCAATTTCGTCACTCACCGTCAGCAGCTTGCGCAGGATGCCCTTCTCGCGCACGATTTCCGCATAGCGGCGGATGTTCGTAGCGCTGGGCACATACTGGGCCAGCTGGTTGAGGTAGAGGATGCCCCCCACCTCTTCGGCCTTGCCCATGCCCTGCAGGTGCTCAAACACGGTGATCACGTCCGCCGGCTTGCTTTCATTGATCAGCTTGCCGATGGCGGTGTAAATCAGCTGGTGCTCATGGCGGTAGAAATCGCGCTCGGTGAGCAAATCCCCCACACGATCCCAGGCCGAGTTATCCAGCAGCAAACCACCCAGCACACTGGATTCGGATTCCATGGAGTACTGCGGCAGGCGCAGCTTGGCCACCTGCTGGTCATCTGGTTCAGACGCAGGTGTGCCAAACACATCATCTTCCAACGGAGGCATTACAGAGGACATCGATCCACCCACAAAAAGACAAGCCTGTGATCGTAACGTCAGCACGTACTGGCGTCATCACAGCCCTGGCAAACACGGACATGCATGCACGGCTTCCTGCCATGACATGCTTTCAAAACAGAAGCTGTCAGCGCTTGCTGCACAAGCGCTGACAAGCATTTTTATGCATAAAACACAAAAGCCGCCCGAAGGCGGCTTTTGCAGTGCAGGGAAAGATTTCCGCAGCAGTGATTAGGCTTCGCCTGTCACTTCCACGTTCACTTCCACTACCACGTCAGTGTGCAGAGCCACTTCCACGGTGGAAGCAGAAACGGTCTTGATAGGACCGTTAGGCATACGCACTTGTGCCTTGTGCACGTTGAAGCCTTGGGCTGTCAGTGCATCGGCGATGTCGTAGTTGGTCACGGAACCGAACAGACGGCCGTCCACGCCAGCCTTTTGCGACAGCTTCACGGTGAAACCGTTCAGCTTTTCGCCTTCAGCTTGTGCAGCAGCCAGCTTCTCAGCAGCAGCCTTTTCCAGTTCAGCGCGCTTGGCTTCGAATTCAGCCTTGGCTGCTTCGGTAGCACGGCGAGCCTTGCCAGAGGGGATCAGGAAGTTGCGAGCGTAGCCGTCCTTCACCTTGACGATATCGCCCAGGTTACCCAGGTTCACAACCTTTTCGAGCAGAATGATTTGC
>JAEZZU010000073.1 GCA_023418355.1 Pseudomonadota bacterium
CTGGGCGCAGTGTCGGTGCGCAAGATGGACGGCGTGGAGGAAACCATGAAGTTCCCCCTGCCCAAGGGCCTGAAGATGATCGACCCCGCCACGGGGCTGGAAATCGAAGTGCGCAAGCGTCCAGAGACCGGGTTGTAGGCACAAGCTATCAAAAAGAAGAGCGGCCAGCGCCGGTATTTCCTTGGATTCAGATAGAAAATTATCTGAATCCTTGAGAAATCAAGCGCTGGCTGCTCTTGTTTTTTAGTGGCTTAGCTCCACAGATCCAGCGGTGGCTCGCTGACCACGGCCCGCAGCACATCGGTGCGGCTGACGAATCCGCGCAGATGGCCATCCGCATCCGTGACAGGCAGACCGGGCAGGCCAGTCTCCAGCAGCACATGGGTGAGCTGGCGCAGATGGGTGTCTGCCGTCACCGTGGGCACTGGCGTGACCATGACTTCCGTGACCGGGCGCTTGGCGAGCAGCATGGCCTGCTGCACGGCACCTGGCTCAGGCAGCAGCGCCAGCGGGGCCATGTCAGCGCGCAGCAGCAGTCCAATGACCACCCCCTGGGCGTTGAGTACGGGAGCCTGGGCAATCTTTTTTTCAGCCAGTACCTGCCAGGCCTGCTCCACGTTGATGTCTGGCGGCAGCGTGACAGCGCCTTGCGTCATCACATCCTGCACGGTGTAAATCTGGCGGCGCTCTTCCTTGGGGCCCTGCTCGGTATCCAGATAGGCATTGACAGCATCATGCACTTTGGCCGACAGCGTGCTGATGGAGTGGCGAATCTGGGATTCCTGGCCTTCAACGCCAGAAGCGCCTGCACGCAGGCCGCTGGGGCGCTGCACGCCACGCACGGCAGTGATATGGCTGAGGCGCTGTGCACCTCCCTGGTACATGGGGCCGTTGATGCCAAAGACATAAAACATGAGGGGCAGTGCTCCTTGGGTTGGCTGCAATCAATCTTGTATTCCTTATCGGCAGCAGTGCCTGCAACTAAACCGCATCTGCAGCACAATGCTGGAAAGATTCTGCAGCCCTCTTGTGCTGAGATCCGATCACACCAGCCTGAACACGTCATGGCTCCGCTTTGGCTCCTGCACAAATCTTCGATTTGCCGGGTGGTGTGAGCAGCGCTTAGGGCCGTCACTTTAAAATCGCAACCATGCTAGACATCCTCCTTCTCCGTAAAGACCTCGATTCCGTCATTGCACGCCTGGAAACTCGCAAAAAGCCCCAGGCCTTTCTGAACGTCGAGGCATTCAAGGCACTTGAATCCGAGCGCAAAACGCTGCAAACCCGTACGGAGGAGCTGCAATCCCAGCGCAACCAGCTGTCCAAGCAGATTGGCATGCTGATGGGCAAGGGCGAAAAGGACGCCGCAGAAGCTGCCAAGGCCCAGGTGGCCCAGTTCAAGACCGAGCTGGAGCAGTCGGCAGCCCGTCTGGAGCAAATTCAGGCCGAGCTGGAAACCATGCTGCAGGCCGTGCCCAACCTGCCTCACGAATCCGTGCCTGTGGGTGCTGGTGAAGAAGACAACGTAGTCGTGCGCACCTGGGGCACACCCAAGACCTTTGACTTTGAAGTCAAGGACCACGTGGACGTCGGCACCCCGCTGGGCCTGGACTTTGACATGGGCGTCAAGCTCTCCGGCTCGCGCTTTACCGTGATGAAGGGCGGCATCGCCCGCATGCACCGCGCGCTGGCCCAGTTCATGCTGGATGTACAGACCCAGGAGCACGGCTACACCGAGTGCTATGTGCCTTATGCCGTGAATACGGATTCGCTCAAGGGCACCGGTCAGCTGCCCAAGTTCGAAGGCGACCTGTTCGCCGCCAAGAAGGGTGGTCAGGAAGGTGAACCCGTGCCTGACAACCAGGCCCTCTACCTGATTCCTACGGCCGAAGTGCCTCTGACCAACTTCCTGCGTGACGTGGTGGTGCAGGAGTCTGAGCTGCCCATCAAGCTCACCGCCCACACCCCTTGCTTCCGCTCGGAAGCTGGCAGCTACGGCCGTGACACCCGCGGCATGATCCGCCAGCACCAATTCGACAAGGTGGAGATGGTGCAGGTCGTGCACCCCGAAAAGAGCTACGAAGTGCTGGAAGAAATGACGCAGCACGCCGAAGCCATCCTGCAAAAGCTGGGCCTGCCTTACCGCGTGATGAGCCTGTGCACCGGTGACATGGGCTTTGGTGCCACCAAGACCTATGACCTGGAAGTGTGGCTGCCCGGTCAGAACAAGTACCGCGAAATCAGCTCTGTCTCGAACTGCGAAGCCTTCCAGGCCCGCCGCATGCAGGCACGCTTCAAGAATGCCAAGGGCAAGAACGAGCTGGTCCACACCTTGAACGGCTCCGGCCTGGCTGTGGGCCGCTGCCTGGTGGCCGTGCTGGAAAACTACCAGCAGGCCGATGGCTCCGTCATCGTGCCAGAGGCGCTGCGTCCCTACATGGGCGGCATGGAGCGCCTGCAAGCCTAAAAATTGGAGATCGGCCTAAGTTTTTCCAAAAAACGTGTCCAAAGTGTCATACAATAGATGCTTCGACACGCAGGAGAGGTGGCAGAGTGGTCGAATGTACCTGACTCGAAATCAGGCGTACGTGAATAACGTACCGTGGGTTCGAATCCCACCCTCTCCGCCAAGATACGACAAGCCCCTGATTTATCAGGGGCTTTTTCGTTTTTGGAAAAAGCTTAGAAGAAATCTTTGGACGTACATCCAACAAACGGAGTACCTCATGATTTCTGAGAGCCCTGCTGTTGCATCTTTTTCAGCCGCTCAAGAGGTGCTAGGCGCAGGCACCCCAGCAGCCCAACAAGCTGAAATAACCACTTCACTGGATGCGCAAGACTTGCCGCCTCATCTTGAGCAGATGAGCGAGGCAGAGATCGAAGACCTCAAAGCCCAGATTGAGGCATCGTTGCCCGCAGGCAGCACACATTTGAGTAGAAGCGCTTCCGGGTTGTGGTATTTCCGTCTCAAGGTGCCTGATGCTATTCGTCAGGTGCACCCACATTTACCCAAAGAAATCAGGCGCTCAACAAAAACGCGCCATAGAATCCACGCGCTCGCGATTTCTCGAAAAATGTGTTTAGACTTTTTCATCAGGTATAAAAAATTGGAGACATCCGTGAGCCAGCCTGATAAAAAAATCGAAATTGCGAGTGCGCCTAACAGTTTTGTGCTGACAGGCATTGATGGGAAAATCACCATCAGCGCCAGTCAGATTGACTTTGCGATGCTGCAAAAGCTTGCGGACATTGTGAAAATTTTGGAGGCTCGATTGGCCGCCAATGACGCAAATTTCGCAGCACCTGTGCAGCCGCCACCAGTGACGGCATCTGTACCCCAGCCTTTACAAGTTCAGCCGCCGCACTCAGTCATCACCCCAGAAAAAGCTGTGCAGTCGGTTGTGCAGGTGCAAGTTCTTCCAGTTGCACAGACAACGGTGGTGGAACTGCCTGTGGCTTGTGCGGCACCACATGTCGTGTCTTCGGTTCCTGCTGCTCCTGCTGTGCCTGTGGCAGATCCAGCACCTGCTGCTTCGGTGAGCGTGCCTTCAGCTTACGCTGCATTTGACACGACAAGTCCAGTGCCAGTTTGGCTGTCTGATGCCATTGAAGATTGGCGACTCAATGGGCCTAACCGGTTTTCAGAAGAATCATGGCTGCATACATATGCGGCGACTTTTAGGGTGCTGCGTGAGGTGATTGGCAATACGCGACGCACTATCAAGCTCACTGACGGTGGCGAACAACACCATGCCCCAGACATCCGAGTTTGTGAAATCACGCGGGACCACATTGTGCGTTTCCATGAAGCACTGAAAGTGCTGCCTGGTAACAAGGGGCACAACACAGCCATCATCGAGGCGCTGGTAAGAATTCGGGATCGTGAAAAGAACAAGCAACCCTTACCTTCTGCGCATAGCGTTGAGAAGAAGCTAGGGCACATACAACCATTTTTCAAATACGCCAAACAATCCAAGTGGATGCCAGCAGATGTCTGGGATGTGATGGAACTTGCTCGTAAATCTGCAGCAGCGCAGCTAGCCAAGGAAGAGCGCAGGAGTCCGCGCAAGAAAGGCTACTGTGCACTCAATACTGATGAGCTGCGCAAACTGTTTGGCCAAACAGCTTTCTCAGCGAATGCGAAAAAGAAGCCGTGGACGTATTGGATCCCGCTGCTTTGCTTGTACCAAGGCATGCGTGTCTCAGAGGCTTCACAGCTTTATACCGACGACGTCATCACGATTGACGGCATCCCATGCATTTCGCTGATTGAAGATTCACAAGGGGATGTGGTGGAAGAGGATTTGCAGGATGTTGCATCCAGCAGCGCTGAATACAGACGACTCAAAAACATGTCCTCGCGCCGCACATTGCCTGTGCATCCAAAGCTGATTGAGCTGGGTTTCTTGAAGTTCTGGGAGAGCATCAAAACTGCTAACCCATTGGGTCCTGTACACATGTTCCCGCAACTGAGATGGGAGAGCAAACAGATGTTTGGCCGAGCACCTTCGCGTCACATTATTCAGTTGATGAAAACCGTGGAGGTTTACGTCACACGCTACAAGGTCGCCCATTCATTGCGATCTAATTTCAACCAAGCTTTGACGGCTACCCAACTGCAAGCTGACCTGATTTCCATTGTTTTGGGCCACACCAACGGCTCCATGAAAAACGAGCGCTACAACATGGCCGACTATGGCCCAGCACTGCCATTTCCACTCATCGTTGAGTACATGAGCAAAATGGAGTTTGGGCTGGACTTGAAGCCATTGGAAGGCGTCTGGTAGATCGTTGATCAGGTGGGGCGTACTGATGTATCGGTACAAAAGACGTAATTTTGTGCTGATACATCGGTATGTTTGTCGGAATGTGTGGTGATCCAAGTGGCCGGCTGCTTCAGGCTGGCTGCCGTCGTTCATCACAGCATGGCCAATGACTGCTGCTAGCCTAAGCAGTCATTCCACTGCTTCATTCTTTTAGGTCAGCTCTGCACCTCAAAGCAGTCGCAGAACTCTGACCCAATCCGAGTGACAGCTATTGCGTGAACTGAATTGGTGATATCGGCCAGAAGCAGGCATTGGTTTCATGTCGAAGCGGCATGGGCTGCGCGGCCTGGATTGCACAGCGCGGGCATGAGGTAATGCTGTGGTCACCTCGGAACTCCGCCCGGCCACTCGCTCAGGAGCCCTTGGTGGCAACGGGGGCGCTTGAGACGTCGCAGCACGTGACCTTGGTCGACAATGCTGCATTGCTAGCAGGGGGGCTGAAGTCGTTCTGATTACGGTGCCTGCCAATGGACATCAAGCAGTGATGGACTCACTGTTGCCGCACCTCAAGGATGGACAAATTGTCATCGTTAGTTCGATGTCATCGCTTTCTTCGTTGTACTTGTTTGAGCAGGCTAAGGCACGAGGCCTCAACATCAGCGTGGCGAGCTTTGGAACCACCGCGCTGACTGCTCGCCGCAAATCACCGACGCTGGTTAATGTAATGAGCCGGCGTGGCAGTGTGAGCGTATCGGCTCTTCCGCAATCCTCACTTCAATCGGCGCTTGAAGTATGTGATTCGCTATTTGGTGGTGTCTTCTTGGCAGAAGATAATCCACTTATTTCAACTCTTGCGAATACTAATGCCATAACTCATACACCGCTCGCGATATTAAATTGGACAAGAATTGAGCGTGAAGAAAATTGGCCGCAATATCATTGCATGACTCCTTCGGTTTCTGAGATTATGGAAAAGCTTGACGCTGAGCGTCTGGCGATCGCGGGAGCATTTGGGTTAAAAGTGCGAAGCGTAGAGCAGCATTTTCGACAGTCATTTAAAATCGATCAGGAAAAGATGTCTGAGATCGCTGAGGAAATGCATAAGCGACGTGGTGGACCGCCTGGCCCTACCGATACAAGCACGCGATACCTAACCGAAGACGTTCCTTTCGGCCTCGTGTTTGTTCTCGCTCTCGCCAAGATTGCTGGAGTGCCTGCGCCCGTCACACTGGCCAATGTGACGATGGCAAGCTTGGTCGCAGGCCGGGACTTCTCCGCTGATAACGGCTTTGTCGAGGCACTTGGCCTTCAAGCCGAGACGGTCGAGAGCTTGTTGAAACGGGTGTCTGTCGTCTGATCTTCCACACTGCTTGTGAGCGACAAGGCACGCGGTAGACACGCACGCAACTGGTTTGTGGCTGCTGTCGTGCCTTTGGATCCCCATACCTTAGGGTTGAGGCGTCCTGATGAGCTTGCATGGGAGAGTCCGTTGAACATCCCCATAGCCCATCACCAGCTCATGTCGCGATGCAGCTCGCATCCTCGCTTTTTGTTTCATCTCCTTCCTCTTGTGTGAATTGCACCAATTCGTTGCATCACCGCACCATAATGGCAGTAAAACAAGGGTTAACCCTGTTTTGTGCATATGTTTTATGTGCCTTAAATGCCCCGAAATGGGTCATTTCCTGTGAGCGGTGGGTGTGAAAGAAAAAGCTGCGCAGGGTGCAAGAAAAACACGTTAGACTTATGGCATTTCCGTGACGAAAATTCGCTTCACCCCCTTTAACGGAGAGCGAAAGAATGAAAGTCACTCCATTTGAAAACGGCTTTGGCGCAGACATCAGCGATATTCCTGCAACCGCGCAGGTAAGCGATGATGAATTGAAGGCAATTGTCCAAGCGTGGCACAAACACTCCATTCTGCGTTTTCGCGGATTGGATATGACTCCGGAGCAACACGTCGCTTTCACGCGCCGCTTGGGACCCACGCACATCATGCAACCGCTGAGTTGCAATCTCGAGGGCTATCCTGAAGTCTTCGTCATTTCCAACGCCAGCAAAGAAGACCCGAGCAAACCGGTTGAAAAAGGCGGAACCGCTGCCGGTCTGATGCGTGTCGGCGAGGGCTTCCACACTGACGGCGAGGACAAGGCCATTCCCAATGCCGGCTCGATGCTGTATTGCAAGGTGTGCCCGCCTGAGCGCGGTGACACGCTGTGGGTCGATATGTACGCCGCCTACAACGCGCTGCCTGCCGACGTGAAAGCCCAGTTGGCCGGTCGCCGCGCTCGTTACAGCCGCATCGATTTGCACGAAGCCTATTACCCGATGATGGCGCCCCTGACTGAAGAGCAGAAGCTGGCTCGCCCTGACGTGTTCCACCCGCTGGCTCGCAAGCATCCGTTCAGTGGCCGCACTGCCCTCTATATCGGCCGCTGGGCTTGCGACGTCGAAGGGCTGCCGGTCGATGAGGGGCGCGAGTTGGTCAAGTATCTGCAGACATTCGTTCAGCAGCCTCAATTCATCTTCCGTCAGGTCTGGCAGCCGGGTGATGCCATCCTGTGGGACAACCGCTGCACTCAGCACTGCGCCACTGGCTACGACGATGAAAAGTACGTCCGAACCATGTATCGCACCACGCTTGAGGGCGAAACCCCCTTGATGGCGCGCACGTCCTCGCGCGTCGCTGAAGAAGCACTGACATGAACATCCGATTCCTAGAGACTGTTCTTTGGCTGGCGAAGTTGCGCACGTTGAAGGCAACGGCCGAGCAGATGTGCATTACGCACACCGCCATCTCGAATCGCATCGATGCACTAGAGCAGGATTTAGGAGTCAAGTTGTTCGAGAAATCTGGTCAGGGGTTTGAACCCACCCCTGACGGCGCTCGATTCATTGAAGAGGCTGAGCTTATTGTCGAGGCGTATCACAAGCTGCGGCGCAAGATGCTCGACCCGTCAAAGCTTCGGGGAAGCCTGCGCATCGGCTTGGCCACCACCTTGATTTCGACTGTCTTCCCATACCTGGTGAAGACGCTGCGAGGCGAATATCCATACGTCTCGTTGTCTGTCACCGTAGATATGGCTGACCGCCTGCTGCGGGATCTGAAAGGTGGGCGGCTTGACCTGTTGCTGGTCGCATCCTGGCCGCAGGATCCTCATTACGAGGTTGTGCCTCTGTGCAGCTTCGCAATGGGCATGGTGGCAAGCCCGGCCCTCAGCATCGATTGCAGCAAGCCATTAACTCTGGACCAGATTGCTAGCCACCCCTTCATTGGCTACCCGTCTGGAACTGACTCTCAAGCCCGCGTTGAATCGTACTTCTCTGGCGTAGATCAAGTCGCTGGCGTGCATGCATCCAACGGCATGCAAGGCAACGTGCAGCTTGCGGTCGCCGGTTTGGGCATCTCGGCGGTTCCCATCGTTTCAGTGAAAGCCGAGTTAGACCAAGGCCGGCTGGTCCTTCTACCGACCGTTAAACCCTACGCCAGCGTGCACTACGCAGCGATCTTCTCCCGTGACGGAAGTAACGAGCTTCCGCGAGCAGTTGCAACCCTTTCACGGCAGTCCGCTGCCAGCTTTTGCGAAGCAGTGGACCCCTCGCAAGCCTGGCAAGACCACCCCACACATTCCTCGGACCAACAATGAAAGTCTCCCTCATTCAAATGAACTCTGTGCCCGACAAGGCGCAGAACTGTGCCGATGCAGACCGCATGGCGCGGCTCGCGGTCGACCAGGAAGGTGCCGAGTTCGTCTCGTTCCCGGAACACTTCGACTGGCACGGCGGCACGGTGGCCCAGAAGGTCGCAGCTGGCGAAGGCTTCCAAGGCGGCCCGGCCTATGACATGTGCCGCAAGCTTGCTGTCGATTGCCGTATCCACGTCCACACCGGCAGCTTCTACGAGACCACCGAAGACAAAAAGCGCGTCTACAACACCAGCGTCATCTTCAATCCCAAGGGCGAGGAGATCGGGAGGTATCGCAAGATTCACCTGTTCGACATCACCACGCCCGACGGAATGCGCTATGGCGAGTCCGACGCGGTTGCACCGGGGACCGAGACGGTGGTCGTCGAGGTCAACGGCTTCAAGCTGGGCATGGCTATCTGCTACGACCTGCGCTTCCCCGAGCTCTTCCAGCAGCTGACGAAGAAGGGTGCGGACGTGATGCTTCTGCCCGCCGCCTTCACCTTGCAGACCGGCAAGGACCATTGGGAGGTGCTGTGCCGTGCACGCGCCATCGAAACGCAGAGCTACTTCCTGGCCCCGGCCATGATTGGCCAGTTCGACCAAGGCGGTGAGAAGCGTAACACCTATGGTCACTCTCTCATCTGTGACCCCTGGGGACACGTCATCGCGAAGGCTTCGGACGAAGTCGGCCCGGTCTCTGCAAGGCTCAACAAAGAGCTCATTGCGAAGGCCCGCAAGGAAATCCCCCTGCAGTCGCACAAGGTGATCTGAAATGAAGAAGTTCCGTATCGGCCCTATGCCCGAGCCCGTCTCGGAGTCCGTCAAGCAGCGCTTGTCTGAAGTCGAAACCGCCACGGTGGGCCACTTCCGCCACTGGGGCTTCATGGATGCTCGCATCCAGGCACTCGGCCACACCAAGAGACTCGTGGGCACAGCGGTCACGCTGGCTCTTCCTGCTCAGGACTCGACTCTGTTGCACCACACGCTTGGGCTTCTCAAGCCAGGCCATATCGTTGTTATCGACCGCCTTGGAGACCGCAAGCACGCCTGCTGGGGCGGTGGCGTGACCTATGCCGCGCACAAAGCCGGTGCCACGGCGGCCATTGTGGATGGCATGTGCACCGACCCGCTGGAAATTGCGGATCTGCAGTTTCCGGTCTGGTGCCGAGGCATCTCGCCCATCACCACCCGCATCTACAACCTGGGCGGGATGCTCAACCACCCCGTGTCGTGCGGCGGCGTGGTCGTGAACCCGGGCGACATCATTCTTGCTGACGAGAACGGTGTCCTCGTGATTCCACCCGACGAGGTCGAAGAGGTTGCCGAGGCCGCGCTGGCCAAGCAAGCGCGTGGCAGCGAAAACATTAAAAAGCTGGCAAACGGCGCAAAGCTAGGTGACTTGTCGGGTGCGAGCAAGTTCATCGAACAAGACGCAGCGTAAGAGCTGCACGCCAGAAAAACTACTTCGGAGCCAGGAATCACTGGCTTCCCCCCCACCGAAGGACTTCAATCATGCGCTATGTCTCCCGTATCGCAGCCGCAGTGCTGCTCGTCACCTCGTTCGCTGCACACGCCGAATGGCCTGAGCGCCCCATCAAAATCATCGTGCCGTTCCCTGCGGGCAACTCCTCGGATGTGTCTATGCGCATCCTTGGCGAAAAGTTGGGAACGCGTCTTGGTCAACCAGTGGTGATTGAAAACCGTGTAGGGGCAAGTGGCCTCGTAGGCACGACGGCTGCAGCGAAAGCGCTGCCTGACGGCTACACGTTGGCCATGGGCTCCACGGGACCGCTGGCGATTGGCCAGTGGCTGCGGCCAGGAACGATGCCTTACAGCCCGACAACAGACTTTGTAGCCCTTGGTGCTGTTGCCTATGCGCCCCAGGTGCTCACCGTGCGCGGAAATCTGCCTGTCGCTAACTTCAAGGAATTTCTTGCGTACGCCCGCAAGAGTGGCCCTGCGCTGAACTATGCCTCGAATGGCAACGGCACAACGCCGCACCTGGTGATTGCTCAACTGGTCAGCCAAGCTAAGTTGAATGCGGAGCACATCCCGTTCCAAGGGGGGGCGCAAGCACTTACGAGCTTAGTCGGTGGGCAGATCGACTTCATCTCGGACAATTTTCCTGTGGTCCAGTCTGCAATCTCCGCCGGCCGTGTGAAACCGCTTGCGGTGACATCGGCTAAACGCATTCCGTCGTTGCCTGACGTTCCGACGATCGTTGAGCAAGGGATTCCTGGCTTTGACTACCAAGGCTGGATTTTGTTGATCGGTCCGAGTAAGTTGCCAGCGGCTATTGCCGCTCGCCTGAACACCGAAGTCGAAGCCATCATGAAGATGCCCGACGTCCGTCAACGCCTCAACGAACTGGGCCTTGTGCCCATGGACATGCCCAAATCTGAATTGGCCGGCTTCCTCGCCTCTGAGTCGAACAAGTGGAAGGAAGTCGTGAAGGTGTCGGGCGCCGCCGAGACCACCCGATAGCACTCTCCGTTAACAAGCACCTATGGCAAAGCACTGGTTCGTGTGACCAGCTTTGCCTGACGACGGGGGGAGCCTATCGCGTAATTCCGAAGAACCTTCTACCAGCCGACTTATCCCGCTCGCATCTCGGAGCTGGGAGGGCTCGCTGTTGCTTTGCTCCTGCTCCTCCGCTACTGGCCAACCACTTTCACGCCAGTTGGGACAGGTTTTGCCTGACGAATTTGAACGTAGATGTTGGGTCCCGGATGATTGGCTACTTAAAAGCAAGCGCCCCTTGCTCCATGGCCGAGAGGTGCTGAAGGCAGTTCTGGCAACATGGCAAGCCTCTGCCAAGGAGCTGTCATGCTGATCACTCTGCACAAGAACGCCACCACTACGCCTGCTACCCGTTTGGCACTGCAGCAAGCCATCGGCACCGACCGGGAGTTGGCCCAGCAATACGGCATTGGTGTGGACACCGTGCGCAAGTGGCGCCACAGGAGTACGGTGCATGACGCAAGTCATACGGCACACCGGTTGCAAACGACGCTCAATGCAGCGCAAGAAGAGCTGGTGATCTATCTGCGCACTCAATTGCTGCTGCCCCTCGATGATTTGCTGGCGGTGGTGCGGGAGTTTATTGAGCCAGAGATGAGCCGCTCTGCCCTGGACAGGTTGCTGCGCAGGCGAGGTCACTCCAGACTTGCAGCACCGCCCAAACCAGACAGCGAGCACAAGCCCTTCAAAGCCTATGAGCCGGGCTATGTCCATATCGATGTGAAGTACCTGCCCCAGATGCAAGATGAGGACAAGCGCCGCTATGTGTTTGTGGCCATCGACAGGGCGACCCGCTGGGTATTCATTGCCATAAAGCAGCACAAAACGGCAGCGTCAGCCAAAGCCTTCCTGGCAGTAGTGCGCAAGGCTGCACCGTTCAAGATTCGCACCATCCTCACGGACAACGGTAAAGAGTTCACGGACCGGCTGTTTGGAAGCCGCAGCCGCCAGCCCACGGGTGAGCACGAGTTCGACCAACTGTGCCAAGCACTGGGCATAGAACACCGACTGACCAAGCCCAAGACGCCACAAACCAACGGCATGGTGGAGCGCTTCAATGGACGACTCAGCCAGGTGCTGCGCTCTCATCATTTCAATAGCGCTGAGGACCTGGAGAAGACGCTGCACCGGTTTGTCTGGCTGTACAACCACCACTTGCCGCAAAAGGCACTGGGGCATGAAGCGCCAGTGCAAGCGCTCAAAAACTGGAAGGTGAAAGTGCCTGATTTATTCGTAAAAAACGTACGCAATCATCCGGGACCTGACACGTAGAGACTATGAAAAAAACTATTCTGGCGGCGTTGCTCGTCGCTTCCGGTGTTGCGCAAGCGCAGTCGTCTGTGACCATGTTCGGCATTATTGATGCCAACATCCAGTACGGCACGGGCAGTACGTCGAATATGACCCAGATGGGCTCCGG
Source organism: Pseudomonadota bacterium (assembly GCA_023418355.1). Taxonomy (GTDB): domain Bacteria; phylum Pseudomonadota; class Gammaproteobacteria; order Burkholderiales; family Burkholderiaceae_C; genus Comamonas. The sequence goes on from JAEZZU010000073.1 coordinate 12,395, forward strand.
TGGCCTCAATGCTTCGCGTTTCGGCTTTCGTGGTCAAGAAGACTTGGGAGGCGGGTTGTGGGCGGGCTTCTGGCTGGAGTCCGGTTTCTTGACCGACAGTGGTACCGGCACAGCCACAAACACCAACAACACCTCCAGTGGTGCGACTGCAGCAGGTCCGCTAGTGTTCGGCCGTCGCTCGACGGTGAGCTTGGGTGGGAATTGGGGCGAGTTGCGATTGGGCCGTGACTTTTCGTCTCAGTACCAAAACCGCGTCACCTACGACCCCTTTGGCAACAACGGTGTCGGTGCTACGCAGGCGTTTATCGGCGCGTTGGCAGGTCCCACGACACGTGTTTCGAACTCGGTGACCTACTTCGCGCCGCAGAACAGCCTTGGCATCTACGGCCAAGCTCAGGTGTATCGCGGTGAACAGCCTTCCACCGCTGGTGCGACAAAGAACGATGGCAACGGGTTGACGGGACGCATCGGATGGCGCAACAGTTCCTTCGACATTGCGGTGGCTCAGGGCCGTACCAAGTACGCGATCACGGCAACCCTCGGTGACATCACTTCAACCAACATCGGCGCACGGTACGACTTCAAGGATATCAGCGTCATGGGGGCCTACTTTCGCGACAAGGTCGAGACAACCGCAGGCTTGGTTGGCAAGGGAGGGCACGTCGCAGGTATCTGGCGTGTTGGCGTCGGGGAGGTCAAGGCGATGTACTCGTACTACGAGACCAGCGCTGCTGGCAATCCCGAAACGAAAAAGCTCTCGCTGGGCTATGTCCACAATCTTTCTAAGCGCACAGCTCTCTACACCACAGTCGCGCGAGTGAACAACAGCGGCGGTGCTACAGCGGCGCTCAACGGCTCAGTTACCCAAGCCAATCGGTCTTCGTCAGGCATGGACTTGGGCATCCGCCACTCTTTCTGAGCCCTAGGCTAGCGAGGCTTCTCTCCAAGGTTTGGCGCAGGTGCGAAAGCACCTGCGCCTTTTTTATTCGAGACTTCTCGTGCGTCTAGGCTGGGCCTTTCAGCACGCAGTGGAAGCATGGTGGACTAAGCCACCGACTCGCCGTTATCGATCAAGCGGCAGGCTATGGGTCTCCTTCACCTCTTCCATCACGACAACGCTACGGGATTCCGCTGCAATCGGCAGGTTCTTCAAGATTTTCCCGAGCAGGTGACGGTACTCGCTCATTCCACGCAATCGGCACTTGACCAAGTAGTCGTAGTCGCCGGAGACCAGATGTGCCTCCATGACCTCTGGCATGTGAGAAAGCGCTCTCTTAACTTTGTCAAAGACGTCGTCAGACTTTGACGCCAACTTGATTTCGACGAACACCAACAGAGTCCTGCCGAGCGCCTCCGGTGAAAGGCTCGCGAAGTAGCCTTGAATCACGCCTTCGCGCTCCATCCTACGCACACGCTCAGAACAAGGTGATGCAGAAAGTCCAACTTTCTCAGCCAACTCAGTCATGGAAATGCGACCGTTGCGCTGCAGGGCATCAAGGATCGCAAGGTCAATTCGGTCTGTTTGGAACATTCGCTGCGGGATACCGGTTCGGGAAAGAAAAACAGTAGTTGATGCAATATTTTTGGAAAAATACAGTGAAATCCACCGCAATGAATTCCATAGACTCGATGCATCTACCGTAAATCATAGAGTATTCCATGAAAGTCATCGTTGCAGGGAGCGGCGTTGTAGGAGTCGCCACCGCGTACTACCTGGCTAAGGCGGGTGCAGAAGTCACCGTCATCGACCGTCAGGAGAGTCCTGCGCTTGAGACCAGTTTTGCAAATGCTGGGCAAGTGTCGCCGGGCTACTCCACTCCGTGGGCTGCACCAGGTATCCCGTTGAAGGCGCTTAAATGGATGTTCCAAAAGCATGCACCGCTTGCGGTGAGAGCCGACGGTAGCCTGTGGCAGTTACAGTGGATCGCCCAAATGTTGCGCAACTGTACTCAGGAACGTTATGCGCTCAACAAGGAACGCATGATGCGAGTTGCCGAATACAGTCGTGATTGTTTACGCCTGCTTCGTGCAGATACCGGCATTCAGTACGAGCAGCGCACTGGCGGCACGCTGCAACTCTTCCGCAGCCAAGCACAACTGGATGCTGTCCAGCGTGATATTGAAGTTCTCCAAGAGTGTGGTGTCGCATACGAGCTTCTGGATCGCCTCGAACTCGCCCGTGTAGAACCTGCTCTCGCTTATGCGCAGGAGCGGCTCACAGGGGGGCTGCGCCTGCCAGGCGACGAGACCGGAGACTGTCAACTCTTCACGACTCAACTCGCGCGTTTGGCAAGTGAACTGGGCGTGAAATTCCTATTCGGCAAAGCGATCGAGAGCGTGGACGTGCACGCTGACCGAATCCACGGCATCCGAGTCGGCGGCGAGTTGTTCCAGGCGGACTCTTACGTGATGGCCCTGGGAAGTTTCTCGCGCGAGATGCTCAAGCCGTTGGACCTCAAGCTTCCTGTCTATCCGGTGAAAGGCTATTCCTTGACCATTCCACTGGTAGACCCTGATCGAGCTCCGCAATCAACGGTGCTGGATGAGACCTACAAAATTGCCATAACACGCTTCGAAGACCGAATCCGTGTCGGTGGAATGGCAGAGCTTGCAGGATTCGATATGCGCTTAAACGCCACGCGGCGTGCCACGTTGGAGATGGTCGTAAGTGACCTGTTTCCTGGCGGCGATCTCCAGCGCGCATCGTTTTGGACAGGGTTGCGTCCGATGACGCCTGACGGCACACCGATTGTTGGGCCAACTCGGTATGCCAATCTATTCCTGAACACAGGACATGGAACGCTGGGCTGGACAATGGCTTGCGGCTCGGGCCGCGTTGTCGCGGATCAAGTGATGGGTCAGCGGCCAGAAATCAATACCGATGGTCTGGGTCTGGATCGATACGAGTCGTCAGTCCAGGCGCGTAGTTCGGCACAAATCACGGTGACAGCATGAACCGACCTAGCTGGGCATGCGTCGATCTCGACGCTCTGCGAAAAAACTACGAAGCCGCGCAGCGCATGCATGGAGAGAGAGTTCTTGCAGTTCTCAAAGCCAATGCCTATGGTCATGGTGCTGTCCGCTGCGCTCAGGCACTGGAGGACATCGCTGATGGGTTCGCGGTTGCCTTCTTGTCCGAAGCACTGGAGCTGCGTGCCGCCGGTATCACCTCGCCCATCCTTTTGCTCGAAGGTGTGTTCGATGAGGCTGAGCTGAAGGCCGCTGCATGGCACTCATTGTGGGTCGTTGTGCATCAGGAAACTCAATTGCGCATGATTGAGAATGCCCCTGACAAGGTCAACGCCATGACCGTTTGGCTAAAGATGGACTCGGGCATGGGGAGGGCTGGATTCGCTCCCCACGATATGGCGAGCAGCTTTACCCGCTTGAAGGCTGCAAAGGCCGTGGGCGACATCGTGCTGATAAGCCACTTCGCGTGTGCGGACGAGCCGGAAAAGCCCGCTACAGCTTATCAGATCAGAACCTTTAATCTTGCGTGCAAGGGCATTGATGCGCCCCGTAGCTTGGCCAACTCCGCGGGCATCTTGGCTTGGCCGGAGGCTCATCAAAGCTGGGGCCGCGCCGGCATCATGCTGTATGGCGCCCACCCCCTTCCAGCCGGACAACAGCATGCAAAACTGCGCCCGGTGATGACACTGCGAAGCACCGTGTTCGCTGAACGCGTCCTGGAGCCGGGCACACCTCTAGGCTATGGCGGAAGCTTTGTTTCAGAGCGGCGTACGCGCGTTGGCTTGGTCGCGGTGGGCTATGCCGACGGCTATCCACGTACCGCCCCATCTGGCACGGCTGTGGCAGTCGATGGCCAACGTACTTGCCTTATCGGCCGCGTATCTATGGACATGCTGACTGTCGATCTGACCGATCTTCCTGACGCAAGGGTTGGTAGCCAGGTCGAGCTCTGGGGGCCCAACGTCGATATCAACCTGGTGGCAGCTGCCGCAGGAACGATTGCTTATGAGCTGCTATGCAATGTCAAACGCGTTCCGCTTGTCTATTCGGCGCCTGTAGCCAGTGTTTAACTTCAAGATTTAAGAGGATTTCATTTCATGAGTAGCGTTAAGCGTTTGCATGTCGGCACGCGCCTCTCTGAAGCCGCGGCCCACAATGGCACGGTCTATTTGGCCGGTCAGGTGCCTGATGATGCGTCCAAGAACATCACGGGACAGACGGAAGAAGTGCTTGGAATGATCGAGAGGTTGCTGATTGAAGCCGGGAGCGCTAAGTCTGAAATTCTTATGGCCACAATCTACTTGGCGGATCTCTCTGATTTCGACGGTATGAATGCCGTTTGGGATGCCTGGGTCGAACCTAACAACGCTCCGCCACGCGCGACTGTGCAAGCCAAACTTGGGCGCCCCGATTGGCGCATTGAAATCGTTATCACTGCAGCCTTGATCTAGTCCACGATAAGAATAGCAGCGTGTTGTAGAGCTGGCTCTCGTCACCGGCGCAAAGGCCTTGCGTGCTCCGATTGAATTGACCGCCTGTGCCGGTTACGGACTGATCAGTCCGGTAGTTGTGACCGACTGAGTTCGGCCAGAAGCGGAAGTTCAGCGTCTAGGCCCCGAGGCCCGCTTCAGGCTGGTTGCAGCCGTTCAACTCAGAAGTACCAATGGCTGCTGATGCTCAGAGCAGGCATTGAGATGAGGATAACACCTCACAAGATATAGCTGGTCGACTCAGAATGGATCCACTTTGAGATGGAAATCAACACCTTTGCAGATTCGAGCATTCTTGCCGGGAGGAATGATAGGGATAGCGTCATGCCTGACGACTACTTCGTAGGCAGGCTGTGTGTCGTAGACACCATCGCAACTTCATATGACGGCAACTGTGCCAACAAGCCACATAGTACTGAGGCATCGCTGATGTTATTGCTGGTCACGCAGGGGGCCGAATTTGCAAGGTATCAGCATAGATACCTATGCGCAGTTTGCGCCACTGGCGGCGGTATTCGGGACCGTGTTTTTTGCCTTGAGTCCACCAGCAGGTGCAAGCCAGCTTTGCTGTAGGTGTACGAAATCTGGAGCATTCAAATCTCGCTGGCGTCTGCACAGAGTGCTGAAGTCTGGAGCTGGCCAGGGAAGACCATACAACTGAAGCACCAACTCCACCAAGCCTGTGTTTTACATAAGCGCTAGGCCGACAGGTTCTTGAGCGTTAAGAAAAACTGAATGGCTGCACCAGAGAGCTTAGGGTTTCGGTCGCGTTTGCCGCTTGCAGCGGCAAAACATGTCATGTGCTTGTCTAGCCAAGTAGTCAGCAAGCCCCGATTTTTAAGGGCTGCGTTGTACTGTTTCCAGTTGGTGGTGCGGCGATAGCGGGACTTGCGCTGTTAGGTCATGCAGCAAGACTACCGCTTGTTAATCTGCGATTAACGCAAAAAGCCCTATCGTCAATCCTTGGCGGATTCAAGACCCAAGTGCAACACCCCTAGGTTTAATGAACGAGGGTGGAGTGTTGGGGTGAGTTGATTAACAACTCACGGTACACGGACAGCGGCGATCGTACCCCAAGTCCCTTGCG
>JAEZZU010000076.1 GCA_023418355.1 Pseudomonadota bacterium
GCCAAGGCGCCATCAGCAGTTTGCAGCAAAGAGATGCCGTTCTGGGTGTTTTTCTGGGCAACCTTCATCCCAGACGTTTGAGCATTCAGACGGGTTGCCATCTGCAGGCCGGCTGCATCGTCTTGCGACGAGTTGATTCGGTAGCCGGTACCCAGTTTGGTCATGGAAGAAGACAGGGCCTTGTTGGTAGAACCCAGAGAGTTTTGTGTGCTCAGCGAAGCGGCGTTGGTGTGCAAGCTCAACATGGTGAGAAGCTCCTAAAAACAGTGTTTTTGATACAAACCGAACGCCACTTTGGCGCTCTTGCTGTTCTTAGGCGACGCGTTGCAACAAAGAATTAAGCTGGGTAGTTAAAAGTTTGTAACTCTTTGCAGACTGCGCCTCAGTCAATCTCTGCCTTGAGATAGTGCGCCCCGGCAATTGGGTTGTAGTAGTAGGGCTCGGTGCTTTCAAAGCCCAGGTCGGTATAGAGATTGCGCGCGGCTTCCATGTCGTCCAGCGTGTCCAGCAGCACGCAGCTGTAGCCGCCTTGGCGGGCGGCGTCCAGCGTGGCTTCGGCCAGCTGGCGGCCTATGCCAAAGCCGCGAAAAGCCTTGCGCACAAACAGGCGTTTCATTTCTGCGGCGTTGGGAATGTCTACGTTGTCCAGCGGGCGCAGCGCGCAGCAGCCTGCGGGGTTGCCGTCCACATAGGCCAGCAGCAGGGCGCCACGTGGGGCGGCATAGTCACCGGGCAGCTGGGCCAGCTCTGTCTCAAAGTTCTGAAAGGACAAGTCCACGTCCAGACTTTCGGCGTATTCCCGAAACAGTTGGGCGGTCTGGTGAATCTCTTCGGCGGAGGTGGCGATGCTGATCACCACACAGGGCTGTTCTACAGTCAAAGCGCGTGCAGGGATGGAAAAAACGAAGCGTCAGTGTAGCCCCATGCGCGCAGCAGGGGCATAGGGTTAAAACGATGTGGCACGGGTCCAGACCCAGTACGCCATGACGGCGCAGGCCGCTGCAAAAAACAGGGCAGGCACCACGGCGCGCCAGCCGTCGCGGCTGGGGGGAAGGACGGCGGGCAGGCCAGTTTTGTCACCATGCAGCATGGCGGGCACCAGCTTTTCCTTGCACACCAGGCTGTACCAGGCAATGGCGGCGATGTGCAGACCAATGATGGCGTACAGCAGCCACTGGCCCCAGGTCTTGTGCCAGGTGGTGGCCCAGGCAATGGTGTCGCCCGAGACATAGCGCACCAGCGAGCCTGCAAAGGCAATTTCATCGTCGCTGATGAGCCCCGTGCCAACCTGCAGGCCAATGACCAGCAGCATGGCCATGACGGACAGCGCCCCCAGCGGGTTGTGCCCGGCCTTGTCTGCCGCGGTGCCCTGCCCCTTCAGATAGCGCAGCAGCCGCGCAGGGCCGGGAATGAAGGTGGCAAAGCGCGACCAGTAGCCGCCCGCAAAGCCCCAGAGCACCCGAAACAGCAGCAGGCCCAGCACCAGATGGCCCAGGCGCAGGTGCCATTCCATGGCGTTGCCGCCTGTTTTGGCGGTGATGACCAGGCCAATGATGCTGGCGACCAGCAGCCAGTGAAACAGTCGGGTGGGGATATCCCAGATACGGAGGCGAGCGGTGTCGGATGTGCGCATGGGGTGAATGTAGATGCTGGATGGGTGCAGTTGCTGCGGTGCGTCAAGGAACGGGCATTCCGTTTGGGGAACCTGGCGCACGCGGCGATACTCCTGCCTGCGAAGGCACATTGTTGTTTGTTTTATAGCAAGAAAGGAAGATCCCCATGCGATTGAAGTCCCTGTCTACTGCAGTGCTGGCTGTGTCCGCAGCGCTGGCTGCGCTGTCTGCTTCGGCCGATACCCTGAAGTTTGCCAAGGCAGAAGATGCCATCAAGTATCGCCAGAGCGCACTGTTCCTGATGGGGCAGCACTTCAGCAGCCTGGGCGCCATGGCCAATGGCCGTGCGGAATTCAATGCCGATGTGGCCAAGCAAAACGCGCAAGTGCTGCAGACGCTGGCTGCGCTGCCATGGCAGGCTTTTGGCGCAGGCACAGAAGGCGGCAAGGCCAAGCCAGAGATCTGGAAGGAAAAGGCCAAGTTTGACGAAGCTGCCCAGAACTACGAAACCGAAATGGGCAAGCTGGTGGCTGCCGCCAAGACGGGTGATCTGGCACAGCTGAAGTCCGCTTTTGGCCCCGCGGCACAGACCTGCAAGGCCTGCCACGACGCCTTCCGCAACCGTTGATGTGCCGCGCTGAAAAGCGCTTTTCATAAAAAGTAGAGCTGCCAGCGCTTGTGTTTCATAGGTTTCAGTATCAAAAGATATGGAAACCTTGAAATTTCAAGCGCTGGCAGCTCTCTTTTTTGGGTGTTCTATAGCTCAGGCTTCGGCCAGCAGCTTTTCAATCAGCTGGTGCAGCTCTGCAAAGTCGGGCTGGCCGACATAGGTTTTCACAATCTCGCCGCGCTTGTTGACGATGTAGGTGGTGGGGGTGAGCTTCACATCGCCCCAGGCCTTGGCAACGGCACCGGTGTTGTCGATGGCTACCTGAAACGGCAGCTGGCGCGACTGGGCAAAGTTCAGCACATAGCTGGGCGGGTCGTAGCTCATGGCCACGGCCAGCGTGTCGTAGCCATGGTCCTTGTACTTGTTGTAGGTGGCTATGATTTCTGGCATCTCCGCCACGCAGGTGGTGCAGCTCGTAGCCCAGAAGTTCACCAGCGTGACCTTGCCGTGCAGGTCCTGCGTGGTCTTGCTGGAGCCGTCCAGCAGCACAAACTGGGACTGCGGAGCCGCCTGCGCGCCTTCGCCGAAATACACGTAAGCACCCAGACCCGCAAAGGCTGCAAGCGCCACGCCTGCCACGATGTGTTTGATTGCCATAGCGATCTATTGTGCCAACTTGCCGTGCAGGCCGCGCGCAAAGTCGGGCAAAGTGCGGGTCTATGTGGATGCTGTTTGCGCTTAGGTCCGGGGAGCGGCTGCCGATAATGCAGACATGACCAAGCTCCAGACCTTGACGCGATACATGGCCGCCGGCTGCACGATGCTGCTCGTGAGCGCCTGCAGCAACCCCGAGCCCGAACTGACGTGGCAGCCCGTGTCACTCGATGAGGCGGGGCTGGAGATGCAGTTCCCCTGCGAGCCCCAGTTCGCGAAAACGCCGGTGGACTTTGGCATGGACATTGGCAGCGTGCCGGTCAGCATGGCGGGCTGCGATGCGGTGGATTCCACTTTCGCCATGTCCCACTGGCTGATCGATGACCCAGATCGCGCCGATGAGGCGCTGGCCTTCTGGCAGGCTGCCACCCTTACGCAGTTCAAGGCGGTGGATGGCGAAGGCAAGAAAAGCGGTGCGCCGTTTGTGCCTGCAGGGGCCATGGATTTGCCGCGTTCCATTCTGGCTTCGGTCGAAGGTGTAGGCCGTGCGGGCTGGACCGTGACTACGCACGGCGTCTGGTTTGCGCGGCAGGAGGGCGACAAGGCGCGCATCTTTCACGCCGTGGTCTATGCGCCCAAGGCCTACCACCAGAACGCCCAGACGTTTTTTGACAGCATCGTGCTGAAATAGGGCACAGTGCCTGCGTCATGTCTGACGTGCAGCAGCGCAGCGATGCCCGCAGGGGGCTCGGGTGCTGGCGTCATAATAGATAGGAATTCTTATGTCTGGCACCGCAAATCACATTCTGTTAATCGCCCACGCACCGCTGGCACAGGCACTGCGGGACTGCGCCGTCCACGTGTTTGCCGACTGCGTGAGCGACATCAGCGTGCTGGACGTTCCCCCCGATGAAGCCCCGGAAACCACACTGGCCACGGCACGTGCCCTGCTGGCGCAAAGCGGTGCCGAGCGCACGCTGGTGCTGTCGGACGTGCTGGGTGCCACGCCAAGCAATGTGGCGCACCGGCTGGTAGAAGGCACGGCCGCCTGCCTGCTGGTGGGCGTGAACCTGCCCATGCTGCTGCGTGCCATCTGCTACCGCCATGAACCGCTGGCACAGCAGGCGCAGCGCGCCCTGTCGGGCGGCCAGCAGGGCATGCTGCAGACGGGCGGGGCTGCATCGAACCAACCAACTTCTCAGAATTAACATGGTCAAGACCGAGATCACTATCAGCAACAAACTGGGCTTGCATGCGCGTGCCTCCGCCAAGCTGACCAAGCTGGCAGCGAGCTTCCCCTGCGATGTGTGGATGAGCAAGGGCGACCGCCGCATCAACGCCAAGAGCATCATGGGCGTCATGATGCTGGCTGCTGGCATGGGCTCGGTGGTGGTGCTGGAAACCGATGGGCCTCAGGAGCAGGAAGCGCTGGATGCGCTGGTGACATTGATCAACGACAAGTTTGGTGAAGACCAGTAACAATCGCTGAGCAGTTTGTTTGGGGCGGTCCGACACCTAGCTTTGTGCAGACTGCGCGCAGTCAAGAAGGACCAGGACATGACATTTGCCATCCACGGGTTGGCGGTTTCGCGCGGTATTGCGATCGGACGCGCTGTGGTCGTGGCTTCCAGCCGCGTAGAAGTACCGCACTACTTTATTGAAGCTGCTCAGGTTGAGGCAGAAATTGCCCGTGCACGCAATGCGCGCAATGCAGTGGTCGATGAACTGCAGCGCCTGGTGAGCGATCTGCCCAGCGATGCGCCGGGTGAGCTTGGCGCCTTGCTCGAAGTGCACCTCATGCTGCTGCAGGACGAGGTGCTGGCCTCGGGTGTGCGGCACTGGATTTCCGAGCGCTTCTACAACGCCGAGTGGGCGCTGATGACGCAGCTCGAGCAGATCTCGCGCCAGTTCGACGAGATGGAAGACCCCTATCTGCGCGAGCGCAAGGCCGATCTGGAGCAGGTGGCAGACCGCATTCTGCGCTACATGCGCGGCATGGCGCCCAGCGAACTCGCTCCCAGCGTGCTGGTCGAAAAAGTGGCGCAGCAGCCAGCGCTCGATGGCATGACGGAAGCGCCGCTGGTGCTGGTGGCGCAGGACCTGTCACCTGCTGACATGCTGCAGTTTCGCCGCAGCGTATTTGCCGGTTTTGTGACAGCCGTAGGTGGCAAGACCAGCCACACCGCCATCGTGGCGCGCAGCATGGATATTCCCGCCGTGGTGGGCGCACGCGCAGCCAGCCAGCTGATCCGCCAGGACGACTGGGTCATCATCGACGGCAATCTCGGCATCGTGCTGGTAGACCCTTCGCCGGTCATTCTGGAGCAGTACCGCTTCCGCCAGCGCCAGGACATGCTCGAGCGCGAACGTCTGGCACGCCTGCGCCATACGCCTGCGGTGACGCTGGACGGGCAGCACATCGAACTGCTGGCCAATATCGAGCAGCCGGATGATGCCGCCGCAGCCTTGCGCGCCGGGGCTGCAGGGGTGGGGCTGTTTCGCAGCGAATTTCTCTTCATGGGCCGCGAAGGCAAGCTGCCGGGCGAGGAAGAACAGTTTGCAGCCTACAAGACGGCCGTGGAAGGCATGCAGGGTTTGCCTGTGACCATCCGCACCATTGACGTGGGGGCCGACAAGCCGCTGCAGAAAAACAGCAAGGACACCTCGCTCAACCCCGCGCTGGGCCTGAGAGCCATTCGCTGGAGCCTGGCAGAGCCCGCCATGTTCCGCACCCAGCTGCGCGCCATTTTGCGGGCGGCGGCCTTTGGCAAGGTGCAGCTGCTGTTCCCCATGGTCTCGCACCAGCACGAAGTGCACAGCATCCTCGCGCAGGTCAGGCAGGCCAAGGCGGAGCTGGATGCCCGTGGCGTGCCCTACGGCGAAGTGCAGCTGGGCGCGATGATTGAAGTGCCGGCCGCCGCCCTCATGGTGCGCAGCCTGCTCAGGCACTTTGATTTTGTCTCCATCGGCACCAACGACCTGATCCAGTACACGCTGGCCATTGACCGCGCCGATGAAGCCGTGGCCCATCTGTACGACCCGCTGCACCCGGCCGTGCTGGAGCTGGTGGCGCAGGTGATTCGCACCGCCAACGAGATAGGCAAGCAGGTCTGCGTCTGCGGTGAAATGGCAGGCGACACCAGCATGACGCGCCTGCTGCTGGGCCTGGGGCTGCGCAGTTTTTCCATGCACCCCGCACAGATTCTGAGCGTCAAGCAGGAAGTACTGCGGGCCGATGCCCAGCGCCTGCAACCTTGGGCACAGCAGGTGCTCGGGGCGGATGAGCCTGCCGCGCTGTTGGAAGCTGCCGCCTAAGACACTTTGTTACCAGCTTTATTGTTGCGAATAATTCTCAATTAATGTTAGTATTCGCAGCACTGAGTCCTGAGATGTTGCTCTGGTGGGGTGCTCCAAGGGACTGCAGTGGTTCTGGTTTCATCGTGGGGCGACAAACAGGCCTGTACAGCCTGCAGTCGTTTTTGCCAGCCAGCGGACTGCCCGGTTAGCCACGCATTTTTTCTCGATGAAATATCGCTATGAAAAGAGAAGCTGCAAGCGCTGATGCTTATTAGTTTTCAACATCAAAGTATTTGAAAAGTAGCATTATTTCAGCGCTGATAGCTATAAAAAAGCAGCTTCAAGCTAATGCCGTTCACTTAAGCCAAGTGAACGGCATTTTTCTTTGATTTGTTGTGGATACTTGCTCAGTTGTTTGTACTGAGTTTGACGTGGTTTCCAAGACTTTCCCACTA
>JAEZZU010000093.1 GCA_023418355.1 Pseudomonadota bacterium
CAGAATCACGGACAGCGGAATGCTCCAGCTCTCATACAGCGCAGCCAGGCACAGGAACACGGCCAGGATGGCGAAGCTGTAGAGGATGATGGACTGCGAGCCTGCCAGCTTTTCCTGGAAGGACTGGCCGGTCCATTCATAGCCAAAGCCTTCTGGCAGCTGAGCCATCAGGCGCTGCACTTCTTCCATGGCATCGCCCGTGCTGTAGCCGGGAGCAGGCGCGCCCGAAATACGCATGGCGGGGTAGCCGTTGTAGCGCACGCTCTGCTGAGGTCCGTTGACCCAGGAAATGGTCGCAAACGCCGACAGTGGCACAGGTTGACCTTGAACGTTCATGGCATTGAGCTTGAGCAGTTCATCAGGCTGCATGCGTGCTGCCGCCTCCGCCTGCACGATGACGCGCTGCATGCGGCCACGGTTGGGGAAGTCGTTCACGTAGGAAGAACCCATGGCGGTCGAGATGACGGCGTTGATGCTGTCAAACGGCACACCCAGTGCGTTGGCCTTTTCGCGGTCAATGTCCACGCGGATTTGTGGCGCATCTTCCAGACCATCGGGGCGCACCTGCGCCAGGATGGGGCTTTGCGCCGCCATGCCCAGGAACATATTGCGTGCGTTCACCAGTGCTTCGTGGCCCAGGTCGGCGCGGTCCTGCAGGCGTACGTTAAAGCCTGCCGAAATGCCCAGCGCGGGGATGGGAGGAGGGCTCAGTGCAAACACGATGGCATCGCGGATGCCGCCAGTGGCTGCCATGATGCGCCCTGCAATCGCGCCAGCCTGCTCATCGGGCTTGGTGCGCTCATCCCAGTTCTTCAAGGTCACAAAGCCCAGACCAGCGTTCTGGCCCTGGCCTGAGAAACTGAAGCCCACCACACTGACCATGTCGGTGACTTCAGGCTGTGCCAGCACGAACTTCTCTACCTGCTCGACGACTGCCTCAGTGCGTTCCGCAGTCGCACCTGCAGGCAGCTGGACATTGACGATCAGCGTGCCCTGGTCTTCATTAGGCAGGAAGGCGGTGGGCAGACGGTTGTAGAACACCACTACGGCACCGATGATGGCCACGTAGATCAGCATGTAGCGGCCTGCGCGGTGCAGCATGTGGTTCACGGCACCTTCGTAGCGCTTGGCGCTCTTGGCAAAGCTGCGGTTGAACCAGGCAAAAAAGCCTTTGCCTTCCAGATGGTGCCCTGCCTGGACGGGCTTGAGCAAGCTCGCGCACAGCGCAGGTGTGAGCGACAGCGCCATGAAGGCCGAGAAGGCGATCGAGGCGACCATCACCGTTGCGAACTGGCGATAGATATTGCCGGTAGAGCCGCTGAAGAACGCCAGTGGCACGAACACCGAGATCAGCACCACAGTCACGCCCACAATCGCGCCAGAGATCTGCCCCATGGCCTTGCGGGTGGCCTCCTTGGGCGGTAGACCTTCTTCGCTCATGATGCGTTCGACGTTTTCCACCACCACGATGGCGTCGTCCACCACGATACCGATCACCAGCACCATGCCAAACATGGTCAGCACGTTGATCGAGAAACCAAGCGCCAGCAGTGTCGCAAACGTACCCAGCAGAGCCACAGGCACCACGATGGTAGGAATCAGGGTGTAGCGCCAGTTCTGCAGGAACAGGAACATCACCAGGAACACCAGCACCACGGCCTCAATCAGCGTATGGGCCACCTTGGTGATCGAAATCGACACGAAGGTAGAGCTGTCGTAGGGGATGGACCAGGTCATGCCCTGAGGGAAGAACTGCTGCAGCTGCTGCATCTTGGCGCGCACGGCCTGGGACGCTGCCAGAGCATTGCCGGAGGGCGACAGCTGCACACCAATACCGGCGGCAGGATTGCCATTCAGGCGCGCCGATGTGGCATAGCTCTGGCCACCGATTTCCACGCGTGCCACGTCCTTGAGGCGTACGGTAGAGCCATCCGTATTGGCGCGCAGGATGATGTTCTTGAAAGCTTCCACATTGCCAAGCTGGCCGGGGATGGTGACTGTCGCCGTAATGGCCTGACCGGGCAGGCTGGGCAGGTCGCCAATGGAGCCGCTGGAGACCTGTGCGTTCTGCGCACGGATGGCGCTGATGACATCGGCAGACGAGAGCTTGAAGCCTTCCAGCTTGCCGGGGTCCAGCCAGATGCGCATGGCCTGCTCTGTACCAAACAGCTGTACCTGACCCACGCCAGGCAGACGCTGAATTTCAGGCACCACGTTACGCGAGGCGTAGTCGCCCAGGCGCACGACGTCCCACTCGGGGTCCGAAGTGGCCAGCATGGCAAACAGCAGGAAGTCAGATGCCGACTTGTCCACCGTCACGCCCTGCTGGGTCACGATGGAGGGCAGACGCGGCGTGGCTCGCGCCAGACGGTTCTGTACGTCCACCTGTGCCAGCTCAGGGTCAGTTCCCTGCTCGAAGGTGATGGTCAACGAGCCTGTGCCGTTGGACTGAGCCACGGATTCCATGTACAGCAAGCCGGTGGCGCCGTTCATCTCGCGCTCGATCACAGCCAGCACACTTTCTTCCAGTGTCTGTGCCGACGCGCCAGGATAGGCTGCGCTCACCACAATCGAAGGTGGCGCTACGGGGGGGTACTGAGCAATGGGTAGCTGGGTGATGGCAACCGCCCCCAGCACACTGATAAATAGCGCCACCACCCAGGCAAAAATGGGGCGCTCAATAAAGAATTTAGCCATGTGACAAGGTCCTCGTGGTTACTTGGCAGCGGCTGAAGGGCCTTGAGAAGCCGGGGCTGCGGCAGACTCCGCAGCACTGGGCTTCCATGGAACGGGTTTCACGGCAGTTCCGGGAGGCATCAGCTGCAGCTTCTGCAGGCCATCGACCACCACCTGTTCGCCGGGCTGCAGACCTTCCTGAACAATCCACTGGTTGTCTTGCGCCATGCTGATCTGCACATTGCGAGTGCTGAGCTTGCCGTCCTTGTCGAGGACGGTCACGGTATTGCCTTGCTGGGTGCGCGTTACGGCCTGTTGTGGCAGTGCGATCACGTTGTCAGCCTTGGCTGTTTCCATGCGGATGCGAACGTACAGTCCGGGCAGCAGCAGACCCTTGGGGTTGGGCACTTCGGCACGCAGCGTGACCTGTCCGGTGGTGGGATCGACAGAAATATCGCTGAACAGCAGCTTGCCGTTGAGTTCGTACTCGGTGCCATCATCCAGCAGCACCTTGACTTCTGTACCTTCCTTGCCTGCAGAGGTGTACTGTCCATCACTCAAAGCCTTGCGCAGCTTCAGAGAGTCTGCCGCAGACTGTGTGAAGTTCACATAGACGGGGTCGATCTGCTGAATCACAGCCAGCGGCGTTGCCGTGCCCTGGCCCACCAGTGCACCTTCAGTGACCAGTGCCTGGCCAATACGGCCTGAGATGGGTGCAGTCACACGCGCGTAATCCAGATTGATCTTGGCGCTGCGCACGCTGGCCTTGGCGGCTGCTACTTCTGCCTGGGCTTGCTTTTGTGCGGCTTCTGCGTTGACAAAGTCCTGTTTGCTGATGGCGTTCGCTTCAACCAGCGGGCGATAGCGCTCCAGCTGTGAGCTGGTCTGCTGCAGATTCGCTTCAGCACGGGCCAGCGTCGCCTGGGCGTTCTGCAGTGTTGCCTCATAGGGTGCCGAATCAATCACATACAGCAGCTGCCCAGCCTTGACATCCGCGCCTTCGGTGAATACGCGCTTTTGCACAATGCCTGCGACACGGGCGCGAACTTCGGCCACGCGAGAGGCATCGACACGGCCTGGCAGTTCGGTGACCACGCCGACCTGTGTAGGCTCAACGGTCACAACACCCACAGGCAATACGGGGGCTCCTTGGCTGGAGGCGGGGGCAGCCGCTTCATCTTTGCTGCATGCTGTCAATGCCAAAGCGCATGCCAGAGTGATGGCGCTTGGGCGCACGACGCGCAACCATGTGCTGGCATGCCACAGTGATGGTGATTTCATGGTGTTCCTTTAGAGATAACTGCGTGCAAAGATACTGAAGACGCTCTGTGAGCTGAGTCAGCAAGCTCTGAATTTCAGACAGGCATAGATGCCGGATGTGAAGGCAAATTCTAAGCGGCAGCCTTCATTTGCAGCAAAGTACGGGCTGGCGCATGTCCTTGGCTGTCAAAGGGTGTGTTGGATGCATCGGAGGACGGCTGGTTCAATATGCGTTGCCTGGAGTTGTTGAGAACAGCCAGCGCATGAGAGGTGTCTCTGGCAGGGTTTACCGGGGCCAACAATGGAAATTGACGGCCATGAAATAAATTTCGCTGTTTTCTCAAAAATGCCGAAAACTGCAGGTTAGAATTGCGCCAGCTGATTTTTACTGGTTCTCGTGCAGCAGGCGTCCAAAGCGGCTGTAGCTCAGTGGATAGAGTATTGGCCTCCGAAGCCAAGGGTCGTGGGTTCGATCCCCGCCAGCCGCGCCAAGAACTAGTGGTTAAGAAAAATATGTAGCAATATTTTTTAAGGCTTCAAAAAATCATGCTACAATTGAAATCTCAACGGAGGGGTGCCCGAGTGGCTAAAGGGGGCAGACTGTAAATCTGTTGGCTTACGCCTACACTGGTTCGAATCCAGTCCCCTCCACCACCTGCTTAAGGTGATTGAGTTTTTAGCATCGCTAGGCGATGCGCGCAAACACAAGGTTTGCGGGAGTAGTTCAATGGTAGAACCCTAGCCTTCCAAGCTAATGACGCGGGTTCGATTCCCGTCTCCCGCTCCAATAATTTGTATAGGTTTGCTGAAAGGCAGGCTTATGCCCATGTGGCTCAGTGGTAGAGCACTCCCTTGGTAAGGGAGAGGTCGGCAGTTCGATCCTGCCCATGGGCACCAGTTCTTTGGGTGCTTCTGTGTTAGATGGTTGCGCCGAT
>JAEZZU010000055.1 GCA_023418355.1 Pseudomonadota bacterium
TGTCCTTGATCAGCGCCTGGTTCAGATTGGCTTCTCCGTGGATCACGTTGATCAGGTCATAGACCACGCGGCGCTCGCAGCCCATGATCAGGTCCAGATTACGCAGGCCGACGTCGAAATCGATCACCGCGGTCTTGTGGCCGCGCAGGGCGAGGCCGGAGGCAAAGCTTGCACTGGTGGTGGTCTTTCCTACGCCACCTTTTCCGGAGGTCACTACGACGATTTTGGCCATGTTTGCTGGGTTCCTTAGAGAAGAATCTTGTGGGGTTGGGTTCAACGGGTAATGCTGCTCATGCTAAACGCAAAGGCTCAATGATCAATTTTTCACCCTCCAGCCGTGCCTGCGCAGGCTTGCCTGCAATGTCCTTGGGCAGGTCGGTTTCCAGTGCGCGGTAGTTGCCGGCAATGGACAGCAGCTGGGGTTCCATGCAGGTGCTGAAGATGCGGGCGTTGGCATTGCCACGCGCTCCGGCCACGGCACGGCCGCGCAGGGGGGCATACACATGCACATTGCCATCGGCAATGACTTCAGCACCATAACTCACCACGGCCATGACCACCAGATCACAGCCCTTGGCGTAGATCTGCTGGCCCGAGCGCAGGGGCTTGTCAATGATCATGGCGTTGGCAGCAGGAGCTGGCCCCTCTCGAATCACTTCCACAGGCACTTCCCGGATGACTTCCACCTCGCGCACCACTTCCTTGGTGCGCACGGGGTGGGCATCAGGCGCAGGCATCAGCCCCGCATCATGGGCGGCAGCCATCTGCGCCGCAGAGCCATTGCATACGGCCACGGGCACGGTGCGGTGCTTTTTCAGCAGCTTGATGAGCTTGGGGAAATCGATGGCGTCCGTACTGTCCTGCACGTGCTGCAGGTCAATCAGAACGGGATCGTTGTCGAAAAAGTCCGGATCATTGGCCAGGCGCTGGGCCAGGTCCTGGGCAATCACGTTTACTTGGGTGTCTCGCAACGCGACGGCCATTACGGGCAGCTGGGCGCTTTTGAGGTCAAAGCTGGAGCGGGCGGTGCCCAACGAGTCAACGGCCATGGTAAGGATTGCGGTTAGATGGAGAGGGCGCAACTCAAAACGCGCTAAGTGTACCCCGCATGCCTGTGTATACCGGCTTTGCGGGGGGCGCGCATTGCAAAAGCTTGTAGCGTGAATGCCTCGTCCACACTAGGCAGCAGCGGGCGCGCAGGCCGCGCGGCGCTGCGCATAGGCCACAAACCACTCCAGGCTGGCCGGGTTGGCCATGGTGTCCTTGTTGACCACTTTTTCCAGCGGCTGCCCCAGCAGCAGCTTCTTGATGGGCAGCTCCTGCTTCTTGCCGGTGAGCGTGCGCGGGATCTCGGGGATCTGCACGATCTCATCGGGCACAAAGCGTGGCGAGAGGGCGGTGCGAATGGCGCTGGCCAGCTTCTCGCGCAGGGCGTCGTCGAGCTGCAGGCCGTCGCGCAGCACCACGAACATGGGCATGAAGCTCTCGCGGCCGAGGTACTCCAGATCCACCACCATGCTGTCCAGCACCTCGGGCAGAGCCTCGACGGCGCGGTAGATCTCGCTGGTGCCCATGCGCAGGCCGTGGCGGTTGATGGTGGCGTCGCTGCGCCCATAGATGGTGCAGCCGCCATGTGCAGAGATGCGCAGCCAGTCGCCATGGCGCCAGACGCCGCCCATGTCTGCCGGGCCATCGCCACCGCCGGGCAGGCGCCCGTGTCCCGGCGGGTACATGTCGAAATAGCTGGACAGATAGCGCTGGCCATCTGCATCGCCCCAGAAGTACAGCGGCATGGAGGGAATGGGCTGCGTGCACACCAGCTCGCCCACGGCATCGGTGACGGGGCGGCCCTGCTCGTCCCAGGCTTCCACGGCCGCGCCCAGCATGCGGCACTGCATCTCGCCGGGGTACTGCGGCAGTTCGCGGTTGCCGCCGATGAAGGCCCCGCAGAAGTCCGTGCCGCCGGAGATGTTGTTCCACCAGATGTCGGGGGTGCCCAGAGCCTCGAACTGCTGCGTGCCCCAGGTCTGCACCTCGGGCGACAGCGGCGAGCCCGTGCTGCCCAGACTGGTGATGCGCGTGAGATCGCCGCACTGCGACAGCTCCACCCCAGCCTTCATGCAGTTGGCATAGAAGGCCGCGCCCGCGCCAAAGCTGCTGACCTGGTGGCGCGCAGCAAAGCGCCACAGCACGCCCCAGTCGGGTTGCTCCTTGCTGCCACCGGGGCTGCCGTCATAGATCACGCAGGTCGTGCCGCCCAGCAGCCCGGCCACCTGGGAGTTCCACATCACCCAGCCGGTGGAGCTGTACCAGTGAAAACGTTCACCCCAGCTCTCGGGCGCGTAGCTGCAGCCCACATCGCTGTGCAGTGCCTTCATGGTCAGGGCCACCAGCATGATGCCGCCGTGGCCATGCACGATGGGCTTGGGCAGGCCCGTGGTGCCGCTGGAATACACAATCCACAGCGGGTGGTCAAAGGGCAGCCACATGGGGCTGAAGCGGTGCAGCTGCGCATCGTCGCGCTGCATGATGGTGTTCCAGTCTGCAGCCTCCTGCACCGGCGTCTGTGCCCAGCGCGTGGGCAGTACCACGCAGTGCGCCAGGCTGGGCAGCCTGGTGCGCAGCTCCTGCACGATGCTGCTGCGGTCCATGGGCTTGCCGGCGTAGTAGACGCCGTCCACGGCAATCAGCGCCTTGGGCGCAATCTGCTGGAAGCGGTCCAGCACGGCGGCCGTGCCCATGTCGGGGGAGCACACGCTCCACACCGCACCAATGCTGACTACGGCCAGCATGGCCACCATGGCCTGCGGAATATTGGGCAGATAGGCCGCCACACGGTCGCCCGGGCGAATGCCCTGTGCCTGCAGGTGCAGGGCCAGGGCAGCGACCTGGCGGCGCAGCTCGCCCCAGCGCAGTGTGGTGACTTCGCCCAGCTCGTTGTCTGCAATCACGGCAGGCATGCCAGCGGCATCCGCTGCTTCCACATGGCGCAGCACCTGCTGTGCGTAATTGACCTGTGCCCCGGGAAACCACTGCGCGCCGGGCATGCAGTTGCGGCCCAGTGCCGCGCTGTGCGGGGTGGGTGACTGGATGTCGAAATAGCGCCAGATGCTTTGCCAGAAGCCTTCCAGATCGGTGGTGGACCAGCGCCACAGCGCGTCATAGCTGTCAAAGTGCAGGTCGTACTGCTGGGCCAGCCACTGCTGGTAGTGACGCATCAGCGGCGTGCGGCGGGAGTGGGGCAGGTGAGAGGCAGACATGCATCCCAGCCTAGCGAGCCATGCGATGCCGCACCATGCCAGCGCCCCGAATTGACAAGCGGCAAGTTCTGGCGCGGGCCTTTGGGCGGATCCAAAGGGGGTGCTGCGGACGTGCCATTGATGCAGTGCAAGCCACAGCCACGCCAAACCGGCCGACAATGCACGGAATGCACAGGCAAAGAGGTCCTGGATCAGGCCACAATAGGCCCAACTTTCACAGTGATTGCACACATGTCCATGAACACCGATGTCCTTATTGTGGGCGCAGGTCCTGCCGGCCTGTCGCTTGCCATTTCGTTGGCCCAGGCGGGCTTGCAAGCCACGGTGCTGGAACTGC
>JAEZZU010000170.1 GCA_023418355.1 Pseudomonadota bacterium
ACGCCGCAAGCGCTGCGCCAGCAGGTAAGCAAGGTGGTCGGCAAAGGGGCCGAGGATGGCCGCGCCGAGACGCCGACCAACACGCCCGAGCTGGATAAATACTCGCGCGACCTCACCAAGATGGCGCGCGAGGGCAAACTCGATCCGGTCATCGGCCGTGCGCAGGAGATCGAGACCACCATCGAGGTGCTGGCCCGCCGCAAGAAAAACAACCCGGTGCTGATCGGCGAGCCCGGCGTCGGCAAGACCGCCATTGTCGAAGGACTGGCGCAGCGGATGGTCGCCGGCGAAGTGCCCGAGACGCTGCGCGACAAGCGTCTGGTCGAACTCAACATCAACGCCATGGTGGCAGGCGCCAAGTACCGCGGCGAGTTCGAGGAGCGCGTGCAGAAGGTGCTCAAGGAAGTGACCGAGCACCAGGGCGAGCTGATTCTCTTCATCGACGAGGTGCACACCATCGTCGGTGCAGGCCAGGGTGGCGGCGAAGGCGGGCTGGACGTGGCCAACGTGTTCAAGCCGATGATGGCGCGCGGCGAACTGAACCTGATCGGCGCCACCACGCTCAACGAGTATCAGAAGTACATCGAGAAGGACGCCGCGCTGGAGCGGCGCTTCCAGCCGGTGATGGTGCCCGAGCCGACGGTAGCGCAGACCATGATGATCCTGCGCGGCTTGCGCGACACCTTCGAGGCGCACCACAAGGTCAGCATCACCGAGGATGCGATCATCGCCGCCGCCGAGTTATCGGACCGCTACATCACCGCACGCTTTTTGCCTGACAAGGCCATCGACCTGCTCGACCAGGCGGCCGCACGCGTGAAGCTGTCGGCCACGGACCGCCCGGTGGCGGTGCAAGAGCTGGAGTCCGAACTGCACCAGCTGCGGCGTGAGCAGGACTATGTGGCCTCGCGCAAGCAGTACGACAAGGCCGCCGAGCTGGGCAAGCGCATCGAGGCCAAGGAGACTGAACTCAAGAAGCTCGTCGAGGAGTGGGAACGCGAGCGCGCCTCGGGCAGCGCCGAAGTCAAGGCCGAGCATGTCGCGCAGATCGTCTCGCGCCTGACCGGCATTCCGGTCAACGAGTTGACGGTGGAAGAGCGCGAAAAGCTGCTGCACCTGGAGCAGCGGCTGCACGAGCGCCTGGTGGGCCAGGACGAAGCGGTGCGCGCGGTGGCCGATGCCGTGCGGTTGTCGCGCGCGGGCCTGCGCGAAGGCAGCAAGCCGGTGGCGACTTTTCTGTTCCTCGGGCCGACCGGCGTGGGCAAGACCGAGCTCGCCAAGGCGCTGGCCGAGTCCATCTATGGCGATGAAGGTGCGCTGCTGCGCATCGACATGTCCGAGTACGGGGAACGCCATACCGTGGCACGCCTGGTGGGTGCGCCTCCGGGTTATGTGGGCTATGACGAGGGTGGCCAGCTCACCGAGAAGGTGCGTCGCAAGCCCTACAGCGTGTTGCTGCTGGACGAGATCGAGAAGGCTCACCCTGACGTCTACAACATCCTGCTACAGGTGTTCGACGACGGGCGGCTCACCGACGGCAAGGGCCGGGTGGTGGATTTCACCAATACCATCATCATCGCCACCTCGAACTTGGGCTCGGACATCATCCAGCGTCGGCTGAAGGCCGGTGGCGCCGCCGGTGAGGAATACGAGAAGACCAAGTCCGAGGTGATGGACGTGCTGCGCGGACACTTCCGCCCCGAGTTCCTCAACCGCATCGACGAGATCATCGTCTTCCATGCGCTGGGCAAGGAAGAGATCCGCCATATCGTCGGCCTGCAGCTCGATCGTGTGACCCGCAACGCCGCCAGCCAGGGCGTGACGCTGACCTTCGATCAGACCTTGATCGATCACTTCGCGGAGGAAGGCTACAAGCCCGAGTTCGGCGCGCGTGAGCTCAAGCGGCTGATCCGCAGCGAGCTGGAGACGGCACTGGCGCGCGAGATGCTGGGTGGCGGTATCGGCAAGGGCGATCACGCCAGCGCCCGCTGGGACGACAAGGCCGAACGGGTGGTCTTCGAGCGCCAGGAGCCACCTGCGAAGCCGGCCGAGCCTGAAAAGCCCGATGCCGCGAACGTGGCCAAGGCACCGCCGAGCGACGCGAGCAAGCCTGCGCGCAAGAAGAAGTCAGCGGGTGGCGAATCTTGAGCGATGGGGGCTGTCGTGTCCGACCCCAACGGCTGACATGGGCAGTCACCCTCTCGCCCACGGTGCCCGAGCCCGTATCGCCGCCGCTTGCCGGCCTGGCGCACCTGGTGTGACGCGCCACCGGCCAGTCGCTGACCAGCGGCAACCGCATCGAGCCGCTCATCGATGGCGAGCAGGCCTACCCGGTCATGCTCGCTGCCATCGAATCGGCGCGGCACAGCGTTGCGCTGGCTTCGTACGTCTTCGATAGCCAAGGCATCGGGGCGCAGCTCGTCGATGCGCTGCGCCGGGCTCATGCGCGCGGCGTCGGCAGCCACGACGAGCGCGAGCAGACCCTCAACCAGCTGCTCACAGAGATGGACGGCTTCGACAGCTCGGTCGGGTTGATCATCCTCGCCGCCACCAACCGCCCCGAAATCCTCGACCAGACACGCATCGACCAAGCCATCCGTGACATCGTGATGGGTGTGTTTGATCGTGCATACCGAATTATCGAAATTAACCGAGAAGTGCTGGAGCGCTGCGCGCGCGAACTGCTCGCACGGGAAACGCCGGATGCATACAGCTTCCGGCAACTGACGCAAGGGCTACAGCTCGAATCCCCATGTCACAGCGGCCCAACTGCCGGAGCCATTACTTCCTCTGTGTCCCAAGGATCCATCTCATGAGGACAGCATTCATATCGTCTGCCCACACTGTCAATCCCTCAATCGCGAGCCAGCCAACAAGTTGGCAGAGAAGCCCAATTGCGGGCGGTGCCAGCACCCGCTGTTCACCGGAGAACCCATCGAGCTGACCACAGCGACGGTAGAGGACATCGCCGATCTCAAGAGGGTCGAGCAGGCGCTGAACGTTATGCGCCGACAGCGAGAAGAGTTGGCCAGCCACGTTCCCGGTATGCTTTACCAATACCGTCTTCGTCTGGACGGCAGCTCGCACTTCCCTTATGCCAGCGCGAGGATACAGGAAATATACGGGGTTACACCGGAGGATGTTGTTGAAGATGCCACTCCTGTGTTCGCTGCGCTCCATCCTGAAGACCGCGACCGTGTGCATGAAACCATACGGGCGTCGGGGCAGTCACTCGCGCTTTGGCATGACGAGTACCGGGTGCAGTTTCCAGACGGTCGGGTGATCTGGGTCGAAGGCGAGGCGTCGCCTGAAGCCATGCCTGATGGGAGCATCCTCTGGCACGGCTATATCCATGATGTCACCTCACGCAGAAGATCCGCGGAAGAGCTTCGCCTTGCGGCTAAAGTTTTGGTTCATCGCGCATCTACGGGGTATGTTGTCACGACATCCCGGCGCCCAGCCGCAAGACCTTGAACTGGAAATCCTCGAAACCAGCGCCGTGGAGGACTTCGTTCAAGTGTCTCAGTTGATGGCGCTGTGCGAGAGGATGAGATTGCGTTTTGCCCTCGACGATTTCGGCAGCGGCTATTCCTCGCTGACCTATCTGAAGCGCCTGCCCGCGCACCTGCTCAAGATCGACCAAGGTTTTATACGCGACATGCTCGAGGATCCGGACGATATCGCCATCCTGGATGCGCTACTGGCACTGGCAAGGTCGTTTGGCAGGAACTGCATCGCGGAGGGAGTCGAATCCATTCAGCATGGTGAAATGCTGCTGCGTATGGGATGCGAGTGGGGCCAGGGTTATGCCATCGGGCATCCGATGCCGGCGCATGAATTCGAGCAATGGCTACACACCTGGCAGTTACCCTTATCCTGGAAAGGATTCAAGCCTGACAGTCGCTCTGCGCTGCCCGTGCCGTTCACATACGCCGACCACCGGGTCTGGATTTCCCAGATGATCGACTATCTGTCAGGTAAGACCCAAGTGCCGCCTCAACCCGAAGCACTCCAATACTGGCGGGATCAAAGTGGCCGCCCTGCGTTCTTCGGCAAGGATCCTGATGACCCGGTCGATGTCCTGCATCAGAGCATCCAGCAGTTAGCGCACACCCTGAGTGAAATGAAAAATGCCGGCCGTGTCGAGGCATTGAGGGCTGGCATCGACAAGTTGCAACATTTGCAGGCGGATCTGCTGGGGTTGCTGCTGCCGGACCAGAAACCGGATTGATGCCATGCATGGGACAAAGGGTTGACGTGCAAGAGGCTGATCCATCCATCGGCGGCGCCACGAGCGCGCAGGATATTATGCGCTGGGTGGCTTCGCAATTGCCTCGGCAATCCAGGTGTAATCGAGTCGTCTTCTCGGACTCCCCGTTCCATTAACGTTTCATTGAAAGAGAGCAACGCTTATGCATAAAGAATCTGGCCACACGGCCCTTGACGAGATACGCTCCCAGTGGCGGTTGATGACGTTTTACGAGCGCTTCGAGCAGGTCGTCGCCCTCGTTCTGTCGGCGGTAATTGCCGTCATCATCGTGGTGTCGCTCTTCCAGCTCATCGCCATCGTCTTCACGCTGCTGGTTCTCGATGCTTTCAATCCCCTGGACCACAAGGTATTCCAGAGCGTGTTCGGCATGATCATGACGCTTTTGATCGCGATGGAGTTCAAGCATTCCATCGTGCGCGTGGCGCTGCGTAAGGAAAGCATCATCCAGGTCAAGACGGTGGTCCTGATCGCGCTGATCGCACTCTCCCGCAAGTTCGTGATCCTCGACTCCGACGCGAGCCCCGCAAAGATAGCCGCGCTGGCAGGCGCCACGCTGGCTCTGGGTGCGACCTACTGGCTGCTGCGCGAGCGCGACGGCCACGCCGCCGAGACATCTGAGCATGACCCGTCATCATCCCAGTGACCTGCGCGCGGCGTTGTTGCAACATCGCCGGCTCAACCGCCTGCAGACGGGGTTGCTGGTCCTGACCCTGGTCGGGATTGCAACCGCTGCGGGGAGCCTGTTGTTCGGCGAAGGCGGCTTTTGGCTCGCGCTGTTTGCCGTTGCAGGCGCGCTGCTGCTGGAGCCGGCAGCCGCGTCGGCGCTGACCCTGCGCCTGTATCGCGCGCGGGCACTGCACCCGCACGAAGCCCCGAGATTTGGGCCATGTTGCGCGAGCTGTCCGTCCGTGCCGGTTTGCCCGCAACGCCGGTGCCGCACTACGTGCCCAGCGGCATCGCAATGTCAATGCCTTTGCCAACGGCTCCAGGCGCCTTGCCTCCATTGCTCTCACGGATGGTCTGCCCGGCTGGGGAAATCCCGAGCCGTCTTGGTTGCGCACGCATACGGCGTGCAGCGGATCGTATCGCGCGCCTGATGGAGTTGACGTCTCAGCCATCGCAGACCCTGCCGTTCCAAACGGTGTCGATTTCCTCCCAGAAGTGACCCACTAGCCTGCGGGTCAGTTCTCTGCGGGTCAGTTCTGCGTGGAAATCAACACAAACGGATTATCTCGTGCCAAGGTCGTTCGCCCCGATGTGCCCACCACGCCGGGGCCTGAGCGGCCTTTGGCGCTAAATCACTCGAAAGGAGCCTCCGTCATGTCTTCCCCCGGTCCTTACCCACAACGCCCAGCTCCTGATCATTTCGTCCGGCGGTGGCTCGTCATCACTGCGTGCGTTGCAGCACTCATGCTGTTCTGGCAGTTCCTGCCCGCCATCGAAGCCTGGTTCAGCCCGCGCCAAGCCGCTGAGCGCACCGTCACGCCGCGTGACGATCTGGCCGCTGACGAACAGGCCACCATCGAACTGTTCGAAAAATCACGCGCCTCGGTGGTCTACATCACCACCGCGCAGCTGGTGCGCGACGTCTGGACGCGCAATGTCTTCTCCGTGCCTCGTGGCACGGGATCGGGCTTCATCTGGGACGACGCCGGCCACGTCGTCACCAATTTCCACGTTATCCAGGGCGCGTCCGAAGCCACCGTCAAACTCGCCGATGGCCGCGACTACCAGGCCGCACTGGTGGGGGCGAGCCCAGCACACGACATCGCCGTACTCAAGATCGGCATCGGCTTCAAACGTCCGCCTGCCGTGCCGGTCGGCACCAGCGCCGACCTCAAGGTGGGACAGAAGGTGTTTGCTATCGGCAACCCCTTTGGCTTGGACTGGACGCTCACCACCGGCATCGTCTCCGCGCTCGACCGCTCGTTACCGGGAGAAGCGGGCGGCCCGGCCATTGATCACCTGGTTCAGACCGACGCCGCCATCAACCCCGGCAACTCGGGTGGCCCCCTGCTCGATTCGGCCGGGCGCCTCATCGGCATCAACACGGCGATCTACAGCCCCTCCGGCGCCTCGGCTGGGATCGGTTTTGCCGTGCCGGTGGACACCGTCATGCGGGTAGTGCCGCAACTCATCAAGACCGGCAGATACATCCGCCCGGCGCTTGGCATCGAGGTGGACGAACAGCTCAATCAGCGCCTGCTTGCGCTGACGGGAAGCAAGGGCGTATTCGTGCTGCGTGTCACCCCCGGCTCGGCAGCGCACAAAGCCGGGCTCGCTGGGGTCGAGATTACCCCACAAGGCATCGTGCCCGGCGACCGCATCATCGGTGTTGATGGCAAGGCAACGGACGATGTGGCCAAGCTGCTCGCGCGGCTAGACGACAGGAAGGTCGGCGATGTCGTAGTCTTGTCCGTGGATCGGGCCGGCAAATCGCGAGAGGTGCAGATGGAGTTGCAGCCCGGGATTTGATTCAGTTGAATCTCTGGTTCATGCGGCGTTGAGCAGCCAAGCGGCTTCAGCCTCACGCCGTGTGACCAGTCCCGGCAGTACTTTTCCACCGCTATAGACCCATCGCCGCAGTTCCTGCCCAGCAGAAGACCAGTCCCGCTGGTTAATGCGCCTGCGCAGCGTCGACGTCTGCAACCGCCCCACGCCAAGGTTGAACGTGAAGTCAACGATGACCGCGAGCCGCGCCTCCGGCTCAGTGGCCAGCACTGGGCAGAATTTCAAAGTGGCATTGAGTGCAATGCGCAGGTCGGCTTCGAGGTAGATCTCGGCCTGTGCTTGGTCGATGGGTGGATGGTCTTTGCTGCACAAGTGGCCCCACCCGATCGTCCAATAGCCCGCAGGACACAGGTACGGATAGGCCCTTGCAGGGTCGTGCTTGGGCACCCGATGGAAGCCCTCAAACCGTTTGGCGAGATCCACTGCAGCTTTGGGCACTTGGATTGCTGATTGCGTATCCGCTTGCATACTCAGCGCCCTTTGCGTTCCAGCACACGGCCGAGGAACCAAAAGTTCAAGACCCCCGCCCACATGGCTTGATCACTCTCAGACCAGATATGTAAGCTTGATTCAGCAAGGTTAAAGCCTTGCTGCCACGCCAGGGCAAACGCAGCAGTTTTAGCGGCGCAGTACAGCCCCATGAACCAGTACGTGATCACCGGCCGCACGGTGCAAGACAAGGCATCGACCCAGCGCACACCGGAGCGTTGGCCTTGCGCTGCGATGCTCTCTTGCAGCGCCTGCAGGCCAGCCACGCCCCACGCGATGAGGCACTGCTCAAGCTGTTTTACTTGGCACTGCACAACATCAGCCGCAAGTGGACGATGCCCATCCGAGATTGGAAGGCAGCTCTGAATCGGTTTACGATTGAGTTTGGAGACAGACTCTCCGCGAACTGACGTCCGAACCGTTTACACAAAAATTCGGACACCCTCAGCGCCTGTGGCGCTCCATCAAGTACGAGGAGATCTATCTCAAAGCCTATGACAGCGTGCGTGCCGCACGCAATGGGATTA
>JAEZZU010000186.1 GCA_023418355.1 Pseudomonadota bacterium
CATCTTCCAGAAATGCATGTGCAGGCGTCATGAATGCCGTGCACAGGCTGGCGGCAGCCAGTGCACGGACACCCATTCGCAAAGTGAGATTGCGAATGTTCATGCTTTAACGGTAGGAGATTTCAGCGCGACGGTTCTGCGAGTAGGCAGACTCGTCATGGCCCACGGAAGCAGGCTTTTCTTCGCCATAGCTCACGGCTTCCACCTGGCTGTCGCTCACGCCCAGCAGGTTCAGCGAGCGACGCACTGCTTCTGCACGCTTTTGGCCCAGCGCCAGGTTGTATTCACGACCACCGCGCTCGTCGGTGTGACCTTCAACGGTCACCTTGCGCGCAGGATCAGCCTTGATGAAGCGGGCATTGCCGTCCACCAGACCTTGTGCTTCGGGCTTGACCACAAAGCTGTCAAAGTCGAAGTACACCACACGGCCTACGCCCTTGGGGCCGCCGTCTGCATCGATTTGCATGCCGGTCAGGTCCACACCGGTCACGCCGCTGGCTGCGCCGGAAGTAGTGTCGCTACCGTTGGCGCCGTTAGCGTTTTCATCCAGCTTCACACCGGACGAGCAACCGGCCAACAAAGCTGCAACAGACAGTGCAATAGAAACTCGTTTGAAAGTAAACATCATTTTTCCTCTCCTAGGAATACTAGGTAAGTCTTTTAACGCGCCGCGTTGACAAAGGTTTACCTGCCAGAATCAATATTTTTGATAAGGACCCCAGTCAGGCTCTCGGATTTCTCCGCCTTTGCCTGCCAGACGGGCTTTGATCTTGCCGTCCAGTGTGGTCGTCATCAGTGCTTCACGGCCACCTTGCTTGGTCGCATACAC
Organism: Pseudomonadota bacterium; assembly: GCA_023418355.1. GTDB lineage: Bacteria > Pseudomonadota > Gammaproteobacteria > Burkholderiales > Burkholderiaceae_C > Comamonas. The sequence goes on from JAEZZU010000186.1 coordinate 830, forward strand.
CACCAGGCGGCTGTTCGGCGCAAAGCTGGGGCTTTCATCATCCGTGGTATCGGTAATCGCTGACACCTGACCGTTTTCCAGGTCCATGACATGCAGCTTGAAACCGCCCCCCACGCGGGAGATGTAAGCCAGCCAGCGACCATCAGGGCTGACCGCAGGCGAAATGTTGTAGTTGCCGCTGAAGGTGACGCGCTGAGCGCTGCCACCGCCAACAGGCACCTTGTAGATCTGGGGAGAGCCGCCACGATCGCTCACGAAGTAAATCGTATTGCCATCCGCAGAGAAAGCGGGCTCTGTATCAATGCCATTGCTCTGTGTCAGGCGCTTGGGCTCACCACCGTGCGAGCTGATGGTGTAGAGCTGGGACAGGCCATCACGGGTCAGCGTCACCGCCAGGGTCTTGCCATCTGGCGACCAGGCAGGCGCGCTGTTGGAACCACGGAAGTTCGCCACCAGACGACGGCGACCTGTCGCCACTTCGTGCACATAGATCACGGGCTTGCGTGCCTCGAAGGACACATAGGCCAGTTCAGCGCCATTGGGCGACCAGGCAGGCGAAATAATGGGCTCGGTGCTCGACAGCGCGGACTGGGCATTTTCGCCATCGGCATCTGCCACCCACAGCACATAGCGTTTGCCGGCTTTGGTGACGTAGGCAATGCGGGTGGAGAAAATGCCTTTCTCACCGGTCAGCTTTTCATAAATGAAGTCAGCAATGCGGTGTGCCACCAGACGCAGATCGCCCTGCACCACCACAAAGCCCTGCCCGCCCAGATCCTGGGCCTTGACCACATCCCACAGGCGGAAGCGCACGTCATAGCGGCCATCCGTCAAGCGTGTCACGCTGCCTGTTGCCAGGGCGTCAGCACCACGCTGGCGCCACTCGGCCATATCGGGGCGCGAGGTCTCATCCAGTGCCAGACCTGTCGCTGGGACATTGCGGAACAGGCCGCTACGCTCCAGGTCAGCGCGGACGATTTCAGAAATCTTTTGCGACACACCCTCTTCGCCTCGGAATGCAGGCAAGGTAATGGGAATCTGTGTCAGACCTACACCGCTGACTTCAACGCGGAATTGCGCCAGCGCAGGCATGGCTGGCACAGCTGCCAAAGCCCCGAGCATGGAACGACGCGATGCAAGTGCAGTGCTTGCACTGGAGATAAAAGCTTGGAATGGGTATTCAGTATTCATGCGCAGCCATCATGTGCCGGATTAGGCTCCCGGTGTAATGCAGGAATGTTACACACAGTTCAGTGCCCATGAGCAAACCATTGCTGTGTCAATGTGTATGACAGGGTAAGCATCCGAGAGAGCGCACGTAGAATCGGCGGCGACATGCAAAGCAATTCCCCCAATATCCGCATGGCAGCCCCTGCCGACACTGACTTGACCCTGCGCCAGCGCCTGTCTCGCGTTGCGCCCTACTTTGGCAATCAGCGCATGGCGTGGAGCCTGGCCATCATTGCCACCCTGATAGGTTCCGCGACCGAACCCCTGATTCCCGCACTGCTGCAGCCGCTGCTGGACAGCGGCTTCACCAAAGGCACACTCAACCTGTGGCTGGTGCCTGTATTCATCATCGGGCTGTTCTTCATCCGAGGCCTGGCCCAGTTCGCAGGTCAGTATGCACTCTCGCGCATAGCCAATGAAGGCATGCTGCGCCTGCGCAAGGATTTGTTCGAGCGCGTGCAGGTCGCGCAGATGGATCTGTTTTCCAAGCAATCTGCCAGCGCCCTGTCCAACACCGTGGTGTATGAAGTGCAGACCGGCGCTACGCAGCTGGTGCAGGCATTTCTGGCCATTTCGCGCGACGGCTTCACCCTCGTGGCCCTGCTGGGCTATCTGCTGTACCTGAACTGGCAGCTGACGCTGGCCGTGACCTTCATCGTGCCTACCGTGGGCTGGATCATGAAGACCCTGTCCCGCCGCCTGTACCGCATCACCAAGAGCAGCCAGCAGGCCACCGATGCGCTGGCCTATGTGGTCGAAGAAAACGTGCTCGCCCACCGCATGGTGCGCCTGCATGGCGCGCAGCAGGCCCAGACCAGCCGGTTTGTGGAACTGAGCCGCCAGCTGCGCAAGCTCAACATCAAATCCACCATCGCCTCTGCGGCCATGACGCCCACCACCCAACTGATGGCAGCCGTGGCTCTGTCGGCTGTGATCTGTATTGCCCTGTGGCAGGGCCGTACTGAAAACGTCACCGTTGGCAGCTTTGTGGCCTTTATCAGTGCCATGCTCATGCTGATTGCCCCGCTGCGCCGCATGGCCGACGTGGCCAACCCCATCACACGTGGCGTGGCTGCGCTGGAGCGTGGTCTGGCGCTGATGGAAGACAGTGCTGCCGAGCAAGGCGGCACACAGCGCCCTGCCAGCGTCAAGGGCAAGATTGAGCTGTGCGATGTCAGCGTGTCCTTTGGTGAAGACAAGGCTCCCGCGCTGAGCCGTGTCAATCTGACCGTGCATCCTGGTGAAGTGGTCGCACTGGTCGGCCCCTCCGGCGCAGGCAAGACCACGCTGGTCAATCTGCTGCCGCGCTTTCTCAATCCCACTGCGGGAGAAGTGCGCATGGATGGACTGGCCCTGCCCCAGTGGGATTTGAACTACCTGCGCCAGCAGTTCGCCATGGTCAGTCAGGATGTGGTGATGTTCAACGACAGCGTGGCCGCCAACGTGGCACTGGGTCTGGAGGTGGATGAAGCACGCGTCTGGTCCTGCCTGGAAGCCGCCAACCTGGCCGAGCATGTGCGCCAGATGCCCAACGGCATCCACACCGAAGTGGGCCACAACGCCACGCAGCTCTCGGGCGGTCAGCGCCAGCGTCTGGCCATTGCACGGGCGCTGTACAAGAATGCGCCGATCCTGATTCTGGACGAGGCCACCTCCGCACTGGACACGGAATCCGAGCGCTTGGTGCAGCAAGCCTTGCAGACCCTGATGCAGGGCCGCACGACACTGGTGATTGCCCACCGCCTGTCCACTATCGAGCACGCCAACCGTGTGGTCGTCATGGAGCGCGGCCACATTGCCGAGCAAGGCACGCACGCTGAACTGATGGCCATGGGCGGACTGTACGCACGCCTGCAGGCACACACAGGTAGCCAGGGCAACTAAAAGACAGCTCTGAAAATCAAAGCGCCTTGCGCTGATTGCAAGCCACTTTCAATATGAAAACTATCTGAAAGTGACTATGCATCAGCGCAAGGCGCTATTTTTTTATGGAGCTGAAGCTTTTGCTCCGGCCCTGCAGGGCTTACCAGCTGGCCTTGGAGCGGCGTGTAGCCTGATAAGCCTCATCCAGCATCTTGACCATGAATTCCCGCTCGGAGCGGCGCGCAAAATCCACGGCACTCAGCCCCTGCTGGTTGCGCAGCTGCACATCGGCACCTTCATCGAGCAGCAGCTGAACCATGTCTTGCGAGCCGTACTGCGCGGCCAGCATCAACGGGGTGCTCTTGTTGGGGGATTCCGCATCGATGTAGGCATGGTTTTCAATCAGCAGGCGCACGATTTCCGTGCTGTGCTCGTGGTTGGCACTGGCGGCATAGTGCAGCGGCGTCCAGCCGGGCTTGTTGACCGAAGCACCCATGGCCAGCAGACGCTGCACCAGTTCCAGATTGCCCTTGATGCAGGCATACATCAGCGCCGTCTCGCCTGAAGGGCTGGCCATGTCCACCTTGATCCTGGGTGACTGGAGCAGCTCCTGCGCCACACGCTGAGACTCCTGCTGCATGGCCTTGACCAGCAGGGGCACGCCCTGACGGTCACGCGTATTCGGATCCAGCCCCTGCCGGAGCAAATCGCGCATGCCCAGATAGTCATCACGAATGACCAGGGTGTGCAAATGCGAGCCCAGATCGGCCGCATGCACCCATGGCATTGCGCCCATCCACACACTGGCACTCAGTGCCTGCAGCAGGGTTCTGCGTTTCATCCCGTCACCACACCTTGGAAGAGTTGGTCAAAGTTCTTGCTGGTCAATTCTGCAACGGCCTGCACCGTCATGCCGCGCACTTCCGCGACCTGCTTGGCCACATAGGGCACATAGGCCGGGGTATTGGTCTTGCCGCGGAACGGTACAGGCGCCAGATAGGGGCTGTCTGTCTCGATCAGGATGCGGTCTTCGGGCACATAGGCGGCCACTTCACGCAGGTATTGCGCGCTCTTGAAGGTAACGATGCCCGAAAACGAAATGTAAAAGCCCAGATCCAGCGCCTGCCTAGCCACTTCCATGCTTTCGGTAAAGCAGTGAAACACACCCCCAGCGCTGCCTGCAGAGCCGTCTTCACCCTCTTCCTTGAGGATGCGGATGGTGTCTTCCTGCGCAGCACGGGTGTGGATCACCAGCGGCTTGCGCGCCTGCTGGGCCGCGCGGATGTGCGTGCGAAAGCGCTCACGCTGCCACTCCAGATCGGCAATCGTGCGGCCGCCCTTGCGGTCTTCCATGCCGTAGTAGTCCAGCCCTGTCTCGCCAATGCCCACCACGCGGGGCAGCGCTGCCAGCCTGACCAGATCTTCCACACTGGGCTCGGTCATGTGCTCGGTATCAGGGTGCACGCCCACCGTGCACCACAGGTTGTCGTGCGTGGTGGCCAGCGCATGGACGCCCGGAAACTCTTCCATGGTGCAGGAAATGCACAGCGCACGCGTGACCTGTGCCTGTGCCATGGCTTCTTGAATGGCAGGCAGATTGGCAGACAGTTCGGGGAAATTCAGGTGACAGTGAGAGTCGGTAAACATGGGAAATCGATAGCGCAAAAAATAATGCCGGCCGAGGATCACCCCAGGCCGGCATAGGAAATAGGAGTGGCTTACACCGTCTGCGTCGCCCGGTCTGAGCCCAGAGAAGTACCCAGAATCTGCTCGATCTTGGCCTTGAGCTGCGCAGACTTGTCGTCTTTAGGGAAGCACACGCCAATGCCCTGAGCACGGTTGCCAGCAGCGCCAGCAGGTGTCACCCAGCCGACCTTGCCAGCAATAGGGTAGCGCTGGTGGTCATCTGGCAGCGTCAGCAGCACATAGACATCGTCGCCCAGCCGGAACTGGCGGTTGGTCGCCACAAAGATACCGCCATTGGCAAACAGCGGAATGTAGGCCGCGTACAAAGCCCCTTTTTCCTTCAGGGCAAGCTGCAGAACACTGGGGCGAGGTGGCGACGACTGCATATTCATAGAGGGTGCAACAACAAGTTAATGCCTGGAGTTTAGAACCGTGCATGCCTGCGCCACAAGGGCTTCAGTCATCAGATTGGCATTAAATGGGTGCTCTGCCGTGCGCGCTTCCTGCGCCAGCGACTTGGCCCAGCGCGCCAGCACCATCACGGAAGGTGCGCGCGGCAAGTCCTGGGCGGCGAAGTAACGCGGCGCAGCGCCCTGTGCCACGCACATCAGGTCATGACAGAGCTTTTGCAGCCACTGCACCACTTCTGGCGGTGACATATCGGCGAACACGGCCACATCCCCGCTGGCCACCGCCTTGGGCAGGCGGGCAAACACCCCCATGCCTTTGCCGGACAGAGCCATCTGCCAGGCATCAAACGGACGCCCCCCTGCAGCGCGCAGGCAGACCTGCGCGTCCTGGGCCGAGACGTCCTGCTCCTGCAGCCACTGCAGCAGCTGCGCCTCCTGCGGCCAGAGCATGGTGTGCGCCAGGCAGCGGCTGCGAATGGTAGGCAGCAACTGGTGGGCTGCTTCGGTTGCCAGCACAAAGCGCACATCGCCCGGCGGCTCCTCCAAGGTCTTGAGCAAGGCATTGGCCGTGACTGCATTCATCTGCTCGGCCGGGTAAACCAGCACGGCCTTGCCGCGCCCACGTGCAGAAGTGCGCTGCGTGAACTCCACCGCATCGCGCATGGCATCCACGCGGATTTCCTTGCTGGGCTTGCGCTTCTTGTCGTCGATGTCGGACTGGGCTTTTTCGCTCAGGGGCCAGCCACGCTCCAGCATGTCCACCTCGGGCATGAGCACGAAGAGGTCAGCGTGCGCATGCACATCGATGCTGTGGCAGCTCGTGCAGTGACCGCAGGCCGCGCCATCGGCACCCGGCTGCTCGCACAGCCAGGCACGCACCAGTGCCATTCCCAGTTCAAACTGTCCCATGCCTGACGGGCCTTGCAGCAGCCATGCGTGGCCGCGCTGCGCCAGCAAGCTCTGGCGCTGCTGGGCCAGCCAGGGTGCGAGTGTGCCGACCGCTGCGCTCACGCTGCAGCCCCCGTCAGCTTGGGCAGATAGCCACGCGCCACCAGCACATCTGCCACCTGCTGCCAGACCGCCTCGCGGCTGCAATTGGCATCAATGCGCGCAAAGCGCTGGGGGGCAGCCGCACAGCGGCGGGCGTAGCCTTCGGCCACCGCCGCAAAAAAGTCCTGGGGCTGTGCCTCAAACTTGTCAGGCACACGCGCGCCAGCCAGTCGCTCGGCCGCAACCGCTGCAGGCAGATCAAACCAGATGGTCAAGTCTGGTTCACGCATCAAATTGGCTTCTGGGGCGCATCCAGTCTGCGCCATGCGCTCCAGAATCTGAAGCTTTTCCCAGTCAAAACCACGGCCAGTTCCCTGGTAGGCAAAGGTGGCATCGGTAAAGCGGTCACTGACCACGACCTCGCCGCGCGCCAGCGCAGGCTCAATCACCTGCACCAGATGGTCGCGCCGCGCCGCAAAGGCGACCAGTGCTTCGGTCAGTGGGTCCATGGCTTCGTGCAGCAGCAGCTCACGCAGCTTTTCAGCCAGTGGCGTGCCACCGGGCTCCCGCGTGAGCGTGACCGTACGCCCTGCATCACAAAAAGCCTGCGCCAGCGCGGCAATGTGCGAAGACTTGCCGGCACCATCAATGCCTTCAAAACTGATAAACAGGCCGGTTGCTTGTGTATGTGTCAAAACAAAGTCTCTGATTCAGAAAGGCTGGCACGCAGTGCCAGCCGGTAGTGCCTCTACCCGTGCAATTATTTACCACCGCGCTGATAGCGGTTGACGGCACGGTTGTGCTCGTCCAGCGAAGCACTGAAGTGGCTCGTGCCATCACCGCGCGCCACAAAGTAATAGGCCTTGGTCGGCTCAGGGCGCACCGCAGCCATCAGCGATGCCATGCCGGGCATGGCAATGGGTGTGGGTGGCAGGCCTGCACGGGTGTACGTGTTCCAGGGCGTGTCGGTCTGCAGATCACGTTTGCGCAGATTGCCGTCAAACTGCTCACCCAGCCCGTAAATCACAGAGGGGTCGGTCTGCAGGCGCATGCCAATGCGCAGACGGTTGCTGAACACCCCGGCAATCTGGCCCCGATCGCTCTCGCGCCCGGTTTCTTTTTCCACAATGCTGGCAAGGATCAGCGCCTCATACGGTGTCTTCAGCGGCGAATCGGCACTGCGCTGCGCCCATGCCTCGTTCAGGCGTCGCTCCATGGCATGCATGGCACGGCGCAGCACGGCAAGTTCGCTGCTGCCCTTGGCGTAGGTATAGGTGTCCGGGAAAAACATGCCCTCTGGCGCCATGCCAGGATGACCCAGCGCCGCCATCAGCTCTGCATCCGTCATGCCCAAAGTGTCATGCTTGAGAAACTCGTCCCTGGCCATCTGCGCACGCATCTGGCGGAAGGTCCAGCCTTCCACAAAAGTGATGGCACGCAGGCTTTCTTCACCGCGCACCAGCTTTTGCAGTAGGCTGCGTGGGGTCACGCCTGCCTCAAGCTCATAGTTACCGGCGCGAATCTGTCGGTCCTGGCCAGATAGGCGGAACCAGTAGTACAGCAGACGTGCATCGGTATCCACCCCCGCAGTCACCACCGCCTGCGCTACGCCACGCGGAGAAGTGCCTGCCTCAATCTCCAGCTCCACGCTGGGCTGTGCCAGTTTCAGCGGCTGCCCCAGCCACCATGCGGCCGCACCGCCCACCATGGCCACCAAAGCCACCACCAACAAGAAAACTACGAGTAAACGTCGCACAACCTTTTTGCGTCCATAGAAAAAGATCGGGCATCATAATTCACCCATGACCGAGACCCTTCAAGGCATTGCTCCTATTTCGCATCTGGGCATCATCCGT
>JAEZZU010000281.1 GCA_023418355.1 Pseudomonadota bacterium
CGGCTGGACGCAGCGCTGGCGCAGACACAGATCGTGGGACTGGCGACCAATGTGCAGTTCCTGCGCCATGTGGTTAAAAGCAGTGCCTTCGCCAATGCCCAACTGGATACCGCGCTGATCGAGCGCGAAAAGGACGTGCTGTTTGCGCAAACTGCCGTGCCCACGCCGTTGGCTGTGGCCATTGCTGTGGCCCAGCAGCTGCAGGCCGAGCAGGCACTGGAAACCGCCGACCCGTTCAGCCGCCGCGACGGCTGGCACAGCCATGGCACGGTGCGCCGCAGCTTTGCGTTTATGCAGGGTGATGCCACCGTCGATGCACAGCTCACCTACGGCCGCAATGGCGCACTGCAACTGCAGGTCGGCGAAGTGCAGGCCGATCTGCACTGGCGCGCACACGGTGATGGGCTGCTGGTGGAATTTGCCGGGGACCGCAGTACCGCCCAGGTGTATGTGGCTGGCGAAGCACGCCACATCTTCACCCCACGCGGCGCTGCCGTGCTGCAGCTGCAGGATCCGCTGGCACACGCCGGTGAAGGCCACAGCGAAGGCGGGCGCCTGACGGCGCCCATGCCAGGCAAGGTGGTGTCCTTTGCCGTCAAGGCCGGTGATGCAGTGACCAAGGGCCAGGCACTGGCCGTGATGGAAGCCATGAAGATGGAGCACACCATTGCCGCGCCCGCCGACGGCGTGGTGCAGGAGCTGCTCTATGCACCAGGCGACCAGGTGACCGAAGGTGCGGAACTGATCCGGCTGGAAGCCGCAGAGGTCTAAAAAAGAGAGCTGCTAGCGCACGATGGCTGGGCACTTCAGATAGAAAAGCATCTGAAATGCTTGTAGATCAAGCGCTAGCTGCTCATTTTTCTTTTTCAGCTGCATCTGGGTGACTGACTGCGCCACCTACTGCCTGTAATCTGCAAGCCATGAAAGTGACTTTTTGCTGCACGGGCACCAAGCCCGAACCCTGGTTGGACGGACTGCGCGCGGCCTTGCCCGGTGCAGAGGTCAGTGTGTGGGAACCCGGCGCGCCTCAGGCCGACTATGCCGTGGTCTGGGCCCCGCCCCAGCAGTTTCTGGATGAGCAGCCCGCGCTCAAGGCGCTGTTCAACATCGGCGCGGGCGTGGATGCATTGCTCAAGCTGCAGCTGCCGCCCAACGCCAAAGTCGTGCGCCTGGACGATGCCGGTATGTCCGTGCAAATGGCGGAATATGTGACGCAGGCCGTCATCCGCCATTTCCGTGAACTGGATGCCTATGAAGCCGACATGCGCAACGGCCAGTGGAAATTCCGCAAGCCCCAGCTGCGCGAAGATTTTCCCGTCGGCGTGATGGGTCTGGGCGTGCTCGGCGAGCGCGTGGCCAAGGCGCTGAACGTGTTTGAGTTTCCCGTGCGCGGCTGGAGCCGCTCACCCAAGCAGATTGAAGGCGTACAAACCTTCAGCGGCGAAGCCGGCTTTACCGAGTTTCTGCAGGGCACACGCATCCTCGTGAACCTGCTGCCGCTGACGCCCGAGACAGAAAACATCCTCAACCGCCAGACCCTGCAGCAACTGCTGCCCGGCGCCTACCTCATCAACGTGGCCCGCGGCGCACACCTGGTCGAGGAAGATCTGATCGCACTGATTCAGCAAGGCCATGTCGCCGGTGCCACGCTTGACGTGTTCCGCCAGGAGCCTCTGCCTGCCGATCATCCCTTCTGGAAAATCCCTCAGATCACCATGACGCCGCACACCTCGGCCCGCACGCTGCGCGATGAAAGCATTGCGCAGATCGTCGGCAAAGTAGCCGCCATGGCACGCGGCGAAACCGTGAAGGGCATGGTCGATCCACAGCGCGGGTATTGAAAAGGTCAGCGCGCAGCGCGCCGAACCTATCCCGCAGAATGCGCGTTTTGCCTTTTCGCCTGTTTTCCCAATGAATGTCCTGCTGCAGGAGCGCACACCAGCGCCACCCTCTACCACTGAAAAACTGAAGACCGCACTGGCCTGGTGCTGGCTGTTCATGCCTGTGCTGTGGATGTGGCCCAATGCCCGCAGTGCGCTGGAAGTGGTGGTGTCTGCCCTGGTGCTGATGTGTGCATTGCTGTCCCGTGTCACCACGCGTCTGGTAACAGTGCTTTTGCTGCTGGTGGGCCTGAGCTTTCTGGGCTATTTTTTCGCTGTACACAGTCTGCCAGACGAGTTTTTCTGGCAGTCCATTCTGGGTTCGAACGCTGGTGAGGCAGTGGAATACGTCCAGTCTTACCGTGCCGCAGACGCAGCACTGTTGCTGGCCTGGGCACTGCCTGCACTGCTTGCCATTCGCCATTTGTGGCGTCTGCCCCGCCCCTTGCAAAGCAAGAAAATTCGCATGCTGGCCTGGGTAACGCTGGGAATTTGGGTCATCTGGATGTGCATCAGCTTTTTCAAAGGCTATGACGTCTACAAGTTCTTCAGCCGTGCAGGCCGCATCTACCCATTCATGATGGTGGAGTCTTGGGAACGCTATGAGAAGAATGCGCAGCTCGCCACACTGACGACACAGCTCGCCCCGCCTGAAGCACCGCCCATGGTGGATCTGCTGGTCGTAGTGCTTGGAGAAAGTGCCAGCGCGCATCGCTGGTCCATGCTCGGCTATGCAGGCAATCCCACCAATGCTGCGCTGACACCCTGGCAATCTGGCCTGGTGGCATTACCTCTGACCACCAGCGGCAACAACACTGGTAAGGCGCTGCCCGTGATTGTGACGGGGCGTTCGCTCACCCCACTGCCCGCAGAAGGCATTGCTTCCTATCTGGACTACACCAAGGCCGCAGGCTTTTACAACCATGTGTTCGTCAACCAGCAGGCTCCCGGCTTTGCCAATGTGGCGCTGCGGCTGCGTGCCGACCAGCATCGCCAGCTGCAGGATGGCCAGTTTGATGGCGCTCTGACACCATGGCTGCAGCAGTCCCTGCAGCAATATGCACGCGACAGCCATCCGCTGATGATCACGCTGCACACCTATGGCAGCCATCCAAAGGTTGCCCGACGCTATCCGGAAAGTGCAGCGCTGTGGTCTGACCCATATGACAACAGCCTGCACTACACCAGTCAGCTGCTGGCGGAATGGATACAGGCACTGGATCAGTTCAAAGACCGCCGCGTTGCCTTGCTGTATGTCTCTGACCACGGGCAGGACTTTCCCGTCTGTGGTGGCAGCTACGTACACGGCGTTACCCGCAGTACCTACGAAGTGCCGTTTCTGCTGTGGGCCAACCAGGCACTGCGCCAGAAGTACCCCGCGTGGTGGCATCAGTGGCAACAGCTTGGCCAGCACGCCATTGATGCGCAAGGCATTCCCCGGTTCAACACCTTGCTGCCCGCGCAGCTGATTGCACAGCTGGCAGGTTATCCATCCACGATGCCATCCAGCCAGGAACTGAGTGCCAATGGCGCTTATCCTCCCGCAGAAACCGCTGCACTTTGCAGCGACTGGTTCCCGCACGTCCAACAGCTGCACCCTGCTGCAGCCCAATAATGATTGCTTAGACAAAGGAGCACAGCATGTCCTACCCCACACGCGTCAAACTGGTGGAAGTCGGCCCCCGCGACGGTCTGCAGAACGAAAAGCAGCCCGTGCCTGCGGCCACCAAGATTGAACTGGTGCACCGCCTGCAGGAAGCGGGCAGCAAAGAGATTGAAGTGACCAGCTTTGTCTCGCCCAAATGGGTGCCGCAGATGGCCGACAACGCCGAGGTCATGCATGGCATCACACGCCTGCCCGGCGTGCGCTATTCCGTGCTGGTGCCCAATATGAAGGGCTTTGAAGCCGCACTGGCTACCCGACCCGACGAAATCGTGGTCTTTGGCGCAGCCAGCGAAGCCTTCAGCCAGAAGAACATCAACTGCTCGATTTCCGAGAGCATCGAACGCTTTGCCCCCGTGGTGGAAGCGGCACGCGCCGCTGGCATCTATGTGCGCGGCGCCATGAGCTGCACCGTGGGCTGCCCTTATGAAGGCGATGTCGCTCCCGAGCGGGTCGAATACCTCGCCAAGCTGATGAAAGACATTGGCGTGCAGCACATTGGCGTGGCAGACACCATTGGTGTGGGCACGCCCATCAAGGTGCGCAAGGCCATGGAAGCCACGCTCAAGCACTTTGACATCAACGATGTCTCTGGCCACTTCCACGACACCTACGGGCAGGCACTGGCCAACACCCTGGCGGCTGTGTCCATGGGGGTGTGGCAGTTTGATACCTCCGTGGCTGGTCTGGGCGGCTGCCCCTATGCCAAGGGGGCAACCGGCAATGTGGCGACCGAAGACGTGGTCTACATGCTGCACGGCATGGGCATAGACACCGGTCTGGATCTGGACAAGCTCATCGATGCCGGCGTGTTCATCAGCGAGGCACTGGGCCGCCCTACCCAGTCGCGCGTGGCCAAGGCCATTCTGGCCAAGCGCGCCAGTGCAGCCCCTTGCGAGGCGGTGTAAATGTGCGGGGCAGAAGTCTTTGCCCTGCCTGAGGGCGTGCAGCGTGTGGCGCGCTTTCTGCAGGATGCCAACCATCCCCATGCCCCGCAGATGCTGGATGGTGCTGCCCGCACCTCACAGGAAGCGGCAGACCAGCTCGGCATTCTGGTCGGGCAGGTCGCCAAGAGTGTGGTGTTCCGGCACAAGGAAAGCGGTGGCCATGTACTGGTGGTCGCAGCCGGTGACCGCCGCGTGGACGAGAAAAAGGTGGCTGCACGGGTTGGCAAGATTGGCCGCGCCGATGCGGAGTTTGTGAAAGCACAGACAGGCTTTTCAATTGGCGGCGTCAGCCCTGTCGCGCACCTGCATGCGCCCATCACGCTGATCGATGAAAGCCTGTCCCGCTTCGAGGTGCTGTGGGCTGCGGCCGGGCATCCGCATGCCGTGTTCCCATTGACGCTGCAGCAGCTGCAAAGCCTTACCGGAGCACCTGTTGTCGAGATTGCACAGACGCCTGCGGACGCGGCTGCAGGACAATCGTCGGCATGATTCCTCCCGCCACACCTGCCCTGCAGCACAAGCTGCACGCTGTTGAACCGCTGCTGCGCGCAGCCACCATCCAGCCCATGCCTTCACCCTGCGTATCGGTTTGCCGCATGGACGATGCACAGCAATACTGCCAGGGCTGCCTGCGTACCCTCGAAGAACTGCGCGCCTGGGTCAGTGCAGATGACGCCACCAAGCGCCAGATCTGGCTGCGCATCCGCGAGCGCTGCAGCCCCACCACTTGACGACTGAGTAAGGAGACAAGCCATGCACCACATCACCATGTATCTGGATTTTGTGTCGCCCTATGCATGGCTGGCGTTTCAGCAGCTTCCCACCACGCTGCAGGGGCTGAGCTGCCACGTCGAATACCGCCCGGTACTGCTGGGCGCGCTACTGCTGCAAAACGGCAACCCAGGCCCAGCAGGCATTCCTGCCAAACGCATCTGGACCTACCGCCATGTGCAATGGCTGGGCCAGCACCTTGGCGTGCCACTGCAGATGCCTGCACAGCACCCATTCAACCCTTTGCCACTGCTGCGCCTGGCACTGCAGACCTCACACGATGGCAGCATCAACCGCTTTGTGGCAGAAACCCTTTTCCGCCACGTCTGGGAAGGTGGCGCCGACGCGCTCGATACCGCTCGCCTCGAGCAATTGCAGCTGCGCCTGCAGACACTGCTGCACACCGATACCGATGCCGTTTCACAAGCCAAGCAATGGCTGCGCAGCAATACCGAACAGGCCAGCGCACAAGGCGTCTTTGGTGCGCCGGCATTTGCTGTACAGGGAGAAGTCTTCTGGGGACTGGACAGCCTGCCCATGCTGCGCGACTTTCTCGATGGGCATGCCTGGTTTCACACCTCGGCATGGGAAAACGCCAAGTCCATTCCCTCGGGTTTGGCCTGATTTCAGATCACGCCTTTCGTTCTAGGCAAATCGCCCCTTTCCACATCGCAAAACCAAAGCCAAGGGTTCGACCTTAATTCGTCAGAGATGCGTCAGTTTGACGCAAGTTCACGTTGGATTAGCGTCAGAAGCGGGTCAGTACCGACTCCAAAAATGTGTGTGCCGCACATGCGTGCACATAAAACACATACAGGAGACAAGACATGGCCATTAATGCTGCAACTGGCGCAGGAGCAAAGGGCGCTGCCCCTCGCCCCATGACGTCTGAAGAGCGCAAAGTGATCTTTGCCTCATCCCTTGGCACCGTGTTCGAGTGGTACGACTTCTACCTCTACGGCTCGCTCGCTGCCATCATCGCCAAACAGTTCTTCAGCGGACTCGATGCTGGCTCCGCCTTCATCTTTGCACTGCTGGCATTTGCAGCAGGCTTCATCGTTCGCCCCTTCGGCGCGCTGGTGTTTGGCCGCCTCGGTGACATGATCGGTCGCAAATACACCTTCCTAGTAACGATTCTGATCATGGGCTTCTCCACCTTCATCGTGGGTATCCTGCCCAACTACGCCACCATCGGTGTGGCTGCCCCCATCATTTTGATGATTCTGCGCATGCTGCAGGGTCTGGCGCTTGGTGGTGAATACGGCGGTGCTGCCACCTATGTGGCAGAGCACGCCCCTCACGGCAAGCGTGGTGCCTATACCTCCTGGATCCAGACCACAGCCACGCTGGGCCTGTTCCTGTCGCTGCTGGTGATTCTGGGCACCCGCACTGCCATGGGCGAAGAAAAATTCCAGGACTGGGGCTGGCGTATTCCCTTCCTGGTGTCCATCCTGCTGCTGGCCGTCTCTGTCTGGATTCGCATGACACTGTCTGAGTCCCCTGCCTTCCAGAAGATGAAAGCAGAAGGCAAGACCTCCAAGGCTCCACTGTCCGAATCCTTTGGCCAATGGAAAAACCTGAAGATCGTGCTGCTGGCCCTGTTCGGCCTGACTGCCGGTCAGGCCGTGGTCTGGTACACCGGCCAGTTCTACGCGCTGTTCTTCCTGACCCAGCAGCTGAAAGTGGATGCCGTTACCGCCAATCTGATGATTGCCGCGGCACTGCTGATCGCCACGCCCTTCTTTGTGATCTGGGGTACGCTGTCTGACAAGATTGGCCGCAAGCCCATCATCATGGCAGGCTGCCTGCTGGCAGTGTTCACCTACTTCCCCGTGTTCAAGGCACTGACCAATGCCGCCAACCCTGATCTGGCCAATGCGCAGGCCAACGCGCAAGTTGTCATCGTGGCCGATCCTGCAGAGTGCTCCTTCCAGTTCAACCCCACTGGCACAGCCAAGTTCACCAGCTCCTGCGACGTTGCCAAGCAAGCCCTGGCCAACCGCTCTGTGAGCTATGACTCTGAAGACGCACCCGCCGGCACACCTGCCGTGGTCAAGATTGGCGACACCGTCATCCCCAGCTTCAGCCATACCGGCCTGAGCGCTGATGAGCTGAAGGCCAAGAACGCGGAGTTCAACAAGGCGCTGACCGATACCCTCAAGCAGGACGGCTATCCTGACAAGGCAGATCCCGCCAAGATGAACAAGCCCATGATGCTGCTGATCCTGTTCTATCTGGTTCTGCTCGTCACCATGGTCTACGGCCCTATCGCAGCCATGCTGGTGGAACTGTTCCCCACCCGTATCCGCTACACCTCCATGAGCCTGCCCTACCACATCGGTAACGGCTGGTTTGGTGGTTTGCTGCCCACCATGTCTTTTGCCATCGTGGCGCAGACCGGCAATATGTACAGCGGCCTGTGGTACCCCATCGTGATCGCTGGTGTGACGGTGGTCATCGGCACCCTGTTCCTGCGTGATACCAAGGATGTTGACATCTACGCAGACGACTAAAAACACACTGTCTTAACCATGCTTGCATCTGGCTAATATGGTGCACCCCCGCCTCATGGCGGGGATTTTTGTTTTTAATGCGACCCACGATAGTGCAATGCACAAATATCTGTTGCTGTAAGGCGTCACTTGCGCGCAAACATCTGTCACTGCAAGCGCTGCGCTGAACAATGAAAACTAGAATTTGTTCAGCCCTTTGAATGTGACACACAGCAAAGATCCCGGCTACTTTCAACCCAAGAGGAATCATCATGACGAAGACAACACGTTTAATGCTGGCTGTACTGGCTGTCTGCGGCACATCCGCAGCACTGGCCCAAAGTAGCGTGACCCTGTACGGTCGCGTAAACACATCCGTGGAACACCAGAAGCTGGGCAATGCCAGCGCTACCGGTCTGGTGTCCAACTCCTCGTACATCGGCTTCCGCGGCACTGAAGATCTGGGCAATGGCCTGAAGGCTGGCTTTATTCTGGAGTCTCAGTTCAATTCGGATAACGGAACAGGTACTGCTGATAACGGCGGTGTCAATTTCACACGCCAGAGCGAACTGAATCTGAGCGGCAACTTCGGTATGCTGCGCTTGGGCACTTTTGACCCCTATTCGTACAGCGTGACTGCTGATGCGATCAGCATGCACAACCACGACACTGGCCCTACCGCCGACATGCTGTACAACGGCGTACTCTGGGGTGGCAACAAGATTGCCTACCGCACACCTACCATCGCGGGTTTTGATGCTGAAGTGCAGTATCAGTTTGGTGAAAAAGCTGCTTTGGATGACAAGGACCCCAACGGTAATGTCACTACTACTGGCGCATGGGAAAACAAAGGTGGCTGGGATCTGGGCGTGAACTACGCTAACGGTCCTCTGGGCTTGGGCTTTGGCTATTCTCAGTACAAGAAGAATGCCACCGCTGCAGGTTTGCTCGCCGATCTTTCCAACGAGAAAGACAGCCAGTTTGCCCTGCGTGCAAGCTATGAACTGGGCGATTTGACACTGGGTGCTTACTACCAACGACAAAAGTTCAAAGAAGCAGGCAGCTCCGAAAAGCGCAATGTCTACCGCTTGGCTGCAAAGTATGTGATCGGTGCATCTGAGCTGCATGCCAATGTGGGCCGCGCCGATAAGTGGAAAGTGAATGGCGCCAAAGAGGGCAAGGCTGCTACCCAGTGGACGCTGGCTTATAACTACAACCTGAGCAAGCGTACCAAGGTGTATGCCCTGTACAGCAACATCAACAATGCCCAAGAATCTGAAATCGGCAAGGGCAGCTTCAACCTGTCTACCCAGGAAGAAAGCTACAAGTTCCGCACCTTCGGTGTTGGCGTTCGCCACCTGTTCTAATCGAGCGTAAGCTCTCTGCAATACCTGCTTGCTGTAATAGCAAGCAGGGCTTGCTCCAAGGTTTAGCCCCAATTCGCGAGAGTTGGGGCTTTTTTATGTCCGGCAAGTCCCCAATGCAACAAACATCAAGGAGCCATCAATGTGGAAGATTGCCGTCGGTTTTGCCGTATTTGCCGCCATCTCGCTTTTTATGATTTTTCAATTCGGCGACCAGGTGGATATGAGTGGAGAAAAACATGGTGCTGAAGCCATCCACGCCCCAGAAGACAACAAATAAAAAGAGAGCAGCTATCGCTTACAGCTACAGAGATTGCAATACTTTTAAGTTGCAAAACCAATAAGAGCACGCGCAGCGTGCTCTTATTTTTTACTATCTATTCAAAACACAAAAAACAAAACCCCTGCCTCTTGCGGAGGTCAGGGGTTTGTCCTTGTAAGAGCCTGGCGATGACCTACTTTCACACGGGAATCCGCACTATCATCGGCGCAAAGTCGTTTCACGGTCCTGTTCGGGAT